>NZ_QFFX01000005.1:0-78757 GCF_023522295.1 Prevotella sp. TCVGH
GTTGATTTTATCGCATTCATGGAAAATCCCGAAAAAACTTGGAATGATTTCCTTGCAAAGGAGATGCAAAAAGCGCCACCTGAACCAAGTCTTTTCGATTAGGGGGGCTTACTTTTAAAAAATAAACCTAAAAGTCCTATTTTACGGGGCTTCGGGGAAGATATTTATGCTCTTTTGAGTTTTACCGGACAGCAATATTTATTTATAGTGTTGCTTGCATAAGTGCTTGCCACATGACTCTTGCGCTTTGCCATGTAGGTCTTTATACTTGAGACTGCGAATCCTGCTATCGGTATGGCCAAGTAAAGCCAACCACATTTTGGGTCGTTGGTTGCGCGCAGCATGACAATTACTGCCAACGATATTGCAGCACTAAGGTAGCCCCATATAAGGAAACTGTCACCATTGCCTACAGATAAATCCTTCTTTGTCTGGTTTATCATTCGAGTGATAAGCTCAAGGCTCTCCTGCTCCGAAATCTTCTTCTCTTCCATTTTCGTTACGTTATTGCGACACACTTATTGCATATATCAAGCGTGATGTGTCTGGTTAAACATTTAGTTTATTTTATAAACCATCTTTGGAAAAAGAGAAGCAAGGAGGTCGACTCTCACTTGCTTTAGCTAGCATTATTCTCTTCGAACACTGATGATTACAGTTGCAAATTTAGATAAGTTTATTTTATAAACCAAATGATTTGCAATAAAATATTCGACATTTAACTTTTGTTTACAACCGGCTGTGCTTTTGCTATTTGCTCGACAATGCTTAGTGCCATAGCCGTTTCTCCTGGCAGATAGAACATGGCTTTGCGTCTTTGCAGCTCTTCATAGCGTTGAAAGGCTTTCTTTTCGTCTTTATTATGCAATCAATACTCCGTTAATTCTAATATAATATCGTACATGGCGATACAAAGAAAAATAAATGTCACTCAGATGGAATATTACGGAACCCATTGCGAGCAGGTCTACTGAACGAATTTCAACCTCAGCCGGGCTTAGTGAATCAATTAGGTTCAGTACAACCTGTCACTTTCCCAGCTTTATCTCAAATTTTAATGAACTATTGTCCGCATGTATCATTTTTTTTGTAAGTTTGCAATAGCGAAAGTATTAAATCGGAAGTTATGAATAAAGTAAAGATTTTATTGTTCTCGCTTGTTACAACGCTTCTTGTAGCTTGTGGAACTACACGTATTGTACCTATCACAGGGCGTCATCAAAGTTTGATGGTGTCTGATGAGCAGGTACTTAGTTTAAGTAATCAGGAATATCGTAAGTTTATTGCGTCTGCAAAACTCTCTTCAAATGCCAACCAAACAGCGATGGTGAAGCGTGTAGGTCATAAGTTAGCGAATGCAGTAGAAACCTTTTTCCGTACAAATGGCTTGTCCAATGAGTTGAGTCATTATAGTTGGGAGTTCAATTTAGTGGCTGACAAGCAAGTCAATGCCTTTTGTATGCCAGGTGGAAAGATTGTAGTATATGAAGGCTTGTTGCCCTATACTCAAAACGAGGCGGCTCTTGCCGTGGTGCTTGGTCACGAGATAGCACATGCTGTTGCGCGCCACAGTGCAGAGCAGATGAGTGCGCAAATTCGTAACAATGTGGGCGTTCAGGTGTTAGGTGGTGCTTTAGGAGCAATGGGAGTGGGTTCTACCACCACGCAATTGGCTCAAATAGTAGCGCAACAGGGCTTACAATTCAGAAGCTTGAAATATTCTCGTGCGCATGAGACGGAAGCCGACAAGATGGGAATTATCTTTGCAGCCATGGCTGGTTATGATCCTCGTGAGGCTATTCCATTTTGGAAACGCATGTCTTCAGGGCAGCAAGCACATAGTGACATGTTCAGTTCGCACCCCTCTGACAGTAAGCGTATTGCAGCTTTAGAGCGTGAGATGCCTACAGCCTTAACCTATTATCATGGTCATGGTAAGACTGCTGCACCTGTCTTGAAAAAAAGCACGAAACAAAGATTTAAGTCACAGTCTAACTCGAACGTGAAGTCTGTTTCTGTTTCCGACTTGTATAAGAATGCTCAATAATACGCATCTATTTTTCATGGATTCGCAAGGAGTCGAGTCTTGAATCATTGTTCTATGCGCAACCGTTATATTCAACTATGGTAGACCTCATCATCTGCCATAGTTTTTTAGTTTTATGAACCTTTCACACATTTCTATTTATCTGCCTACAGTCAACTCAAAAGGTGCACTTTTTGTCATGTTATTTCAAAATTTAAGAATTCTCTTTTAGAACAGATACAGCCAACGAATAGCACTTCCTCTACACTTTTAGCGAGTTTTTGTAAGAAAGATATCGTAAAAAATGGAAAAATCTCTTGCACTGTCCAATCAAAATAATTATCTTTGTCAAAAGAGCAATCATTTCCTCATGTTGGAAGTTTTTACTTACTCAAGGTATGACTTATCTCTTCAATTTTTATAGTATTTCAAATCCTTAAACCAATGTTTGAATATTTATCGCAACATTTATGGCTGGTCTGGATTATCATTACCATGCTGTGCTTGATTATCGAACTGGGATCGGGCGATTTCTTTGTCACTTGTTTTGCTTTGGGGGCTCTTGTTGCCATGATTAGCGCACTGGTTGACTTGCCGATATGGCTTCAGGTCATTATTTTTGCTGTCGGTTCTGTTCTCAGCATCATTTTCATTCGTCCTCCCTTGTTACATGCTTTACATGCTTCTGGCGAGACTCGAGTCAGCAATGCCGAGGCACTCATTGGCAGGAAGGGGACAGTTGTCGAGACTATCCATGCCAATGGCAGCGGATATGTCCAAATAGACGGTGATGTGTGGAAAGCCGTCAGCAGTGATTTGTCACAAATTGAATCAGGAGAGCGTGTCCGTGTCATCAAGATGGATAGCATCATTGTTACAGTGGAACCTTGCCTGTAAAAGTCGTAGAATATTAATCAAAGCAATAAATTATGATAGCAACTTACGTATTAATAGCAATTGTAGTCTTGGCGTTAATCTTTGTCAAGCAAGCAATTATCATTATTCCACAGTCTGAAACCAAAATTGTGGAACGGCTCGGAAAGTATTATGCCACCCTTAGTCCAGGCATTAATGTCATCATTCCCTTTATCGATCGTGCCAAAACGATAGTCACCATGACTCGAGGACGATATATTTACAGTACCAGTATCGACCTTCGTGAGCAGGTATATGATTTTGACAAGCAGAATGTGATTACCAAAGACAACATCCAAATGCAAATTAATGCATTGCTGTATTTCCAAATTGTTGATCCATTCAAAGCAGTTTACGAAATCAACAACCTGCCCAATGCCATAGAAAAGCTTACACAAACAACCTTGCGTAACATTATTGGTGAACTTGAATTGGACCAAACGCTTACCTCGCGCGACACGATTAACACCAAACTTCGTGCCGTTCTCGATGATGCCACTAATAAATGGGGTATCAAGGTGAACCGCGTCGAATTGCAGGACATCACACCTCCTGAGAGTGTGTTGCAGGCCATGGAGAAACAGATGCAGGCAGAGCGTAACAAGCGTGCTACTATTTTAACCAGCGAGGGCGAGAAGCAAGCTGCCATTTTGCAATCCGAAGGCGAGAAGACCAGCACTATCAACCGTGCCGAGGCTACCAAGCAGCAGGCCATTCTCTATGCCGAAGGTGAAGCGACAGCACGCATTCGCAAGGCAGAAGCAGAGGCGATTGCCATTCAGAAGATTACTGAGGCAGTGGGGCAGAGTACCAATCCTGCTAATTACCTCTTGGCACAGAAGTACATCGCCATGATGCAAGAGTTGGCTTCTGGTAACCAATCCAAGACAGTCTATTTGCCTTACGAGGCTACCAACTTGCTCGGAAGCATTGGAGGTATAAAGGATTTGTTCAAGACAGAATAGAAATTCAATATTGTTCCCGATAAATCAATGTGGAATGAAGCGAAAATAAGCAAACCCAGTAGCTTCTTCCATACAGCGAATATCGTGTCTTTTTAACCTTGAGAATAAAATAATTTGGCAGAGTGATACAGATGATAGGCTCATCGTTCGTCACTCTGCCACATCTTATTATAGAGATTCGTCCGCATAGCGAATATAGGTGGGAAAGCTTGAAACAGATGATGTTGCGCATTTCTCTTGGCAATAATATGGGCACACCATCTATAATGTTGATTTCTGCACTACGCATGCTTCAGCAGGGTGGTTTGCTTTGCTCCAACATCTAAACAGCCAAGAGTATATCCGCAGGGGGATAAAGAAGTCTGTGGTTTTACCCCAATTATTTTAAGTAGTGAAAAACACACAGAGAAGGACTTGCTATTGCTCATTAAGAAATACAGGTTTATTGATTTTGATGAACCTGTATTTGATGCTGCCAAAGGGTCATGTAATGAGGTAGCCATAGGATTTTGTGAAAAAATAAGGAGTACAAAGTATTGAAACTTACAGCTGTGGCAAGGAAAATGTGAGTTAGCAATGGCGGTATTGTTCATATTTTCAAAGGCAAATTTCAAGTTTTTTTGTGTTATCCGTTGCAAGTGAGCAAATTAAAGTCTAACTTTGTAGAAAAATATTGCAATGAATATCTGTATCGTAGCAGGGGCACGCCCCAATTTCATCAAAGTGGCACCTATTATAAGGGCTATCAACAAAGCAGCTAATGAGGGTAGGGATATTACTTACCAACTGGTTTATGCGGGCAGGGAGGACGACCCTACACTGGAAAACTCACTCTTCGACGACTTGCAAATGCCACGTCCTGATACTTATTTAGGTGTAGATTGCGACAATCTCAACGAGCTTACAGGGTGCGTCATGGCAGGTTTTGAGCATTATTTGCAAAGTCATCCCACCGATGTTGTTATCGTTGTGGACGACTTAGCCTCGACATTAGCAGCTGCTATCGTCACCAAAAAGCAGGGTATTACATTGGCTCACTTGGTGGCAGGCACCCGAAGTTTTGACATCAACATGCCGAAGGAAATCAATAGATTGGTCATTGACGGGCTTAGTGATTTGTTGTTTACTGCAGGAATGAAGAGCAACAGTACCGCCACTCGTGAAGGAGCGGAGCAATCGAAGATTTATTTAGTGGGTAATATCCTCATGGATACCCTTCGTTACAACCGCAATCGTTTACAACGCCCTACAATCCTTAGTCAGTTAAATATTGAGGATGGGTCGTATCTCGTCTTTACGTTGAATAGAAAGGCATTGCTGTCCAATGAAGAATTACTACGCTCATTACTCCGTGTGATAGGCGATAGATGTGGTGGCAGAAAGATTATAGCTCCCTTACGTGGTCGTGCAGCACAGGTCGTAAAGAGACTTATTGGTAACGATTACCCAGCCTTTCAATTGATAGAACCCCTTACATACTTACAATTTGGCTATCTCACAGCCCATGCTTGTGGCATTATTACCGACAGCGGTAATGTGGCAGAAGAGGCAACGTTTCATGGTGTTCCTTGCATCACGCTCAATCGGTACACCGAGCATATTGAGACAGTGAAGGAAGGTTCTAACGTTTTGGTGGGCGAGGATACCACCCTCTTGGCACAAGCCATGGATCAGATGGTGGCAGGAGAATGGAAGAAGAGTTCCATACCTGATAGATGGGATGGAAGGAGTGCCGAACGTATTGTACAAATCTTATTAGAACACAAATAAATCTTACAACTTACCAGCCCTACTCTGTTAGCAATTCACTTCGCTCAACAGGGGAGGGCTTTTGAAAATCTATTTCTATGATTGCATTTATTACAGGAGCTACCAGCGGTATCGGTCAGGCTTGTGCCTTCGCATTTGCTAAGAGTGGTTATCATCTCATTCTAACAGGTCGTAAACAAGAACGTTTAGAAGCGCTAAAACAAGAGTTAGCAGCTTTCCCCATCCAAGTTTTGTGCCTTTGTTTTGATGTTCGTCATCGCGAGGAAGCTACCAAAGCCGTAGAGTCGCTTGACGAAAAGTGGCGTAACATTGATGTCTTGATCAATAATGCTGGGTTGGCGTTAGGATTGGAACCAGAATATGAAGGAAGTTTCGACGATTGGGATACGATGATAGACACCAATATTAAGGGATTACTCACGATGACCAGATTGATTGTACCAGGTATGGTGGCTCGCAATCGTGGGCATGTTATCAACATAGGTTCTGTGGCAGGAGATGTTGCTTACGCCAATGGCAATGTGTATTGTGCCACCAAAGCCGCTGTCAAGGCTTTGAGCGATGGACTGAGAGTAGATCTTGTGGATACTGCAGTGAGGGTGACAACCGTCAAACCGGGATTGGTACAAACCAATTTCAGTGTTACTCGCTTTCATGGTGACCAAGACCGAGCACATCATGTGTATGAGGGCATCCAGCCACTCACTGGTGAGGACATTGCTGATGTGGTGCTTTATGCCGCTCAAGCTCCCCAACATGTGCAGATAGCCGAAGTGTTGGTACTGGCTACCCACCAAGCTAATGGATTCACTATCAGTCGTAATCCCGACCGAAAAGAATCCTTATCCTAACCATGGGGGTGGTTGTGTCCCTATCGCAACCATATCTATGCCACCAAAGCATGATGCTGGGGTGACAAAGTAGGAGCAGGGGCGTATCTTTCTCATCGTCCACTGCTCACCAAAATTTGTGAATATCGTATGCTACAGCGTAGAGACAATTATACCTTCCTGACGCAAGGACCCATTCGGCGTGTCATTCTTACCATGGCAGTACCCACCATTGCTAGCATGTTGGTGACGAGTTTGTACAACGTTGCCGATACTTATTTCGTTGGAAAGATTAACACACAGGCGGTTGCCGCTGTGGGCATTGTGTTCTCTGTGATGTTCGTTATTCAGGCATTCAGCTTCTTTTTTGGCAATGGGTCTGGCAATTACATGGCTCGCGAGTTGGGAGCGCAACGACGGCATCATGCCCAAATCATGGCGTCTACTGCCTTTGTCTACGCCATTGCTTCGGGCTTGGTTATCATGGTGATAGGCTTGCTATTCTTAGAGCCTTTGTCGGTGTGGCTCGGTAGTACTCCTACTATCCTTCCTTATACCAAACGATACTTAGGCATCATCTTGTTAGGTGCCCCTTTAATGACTGGTTCATTGTGTCTCAACAATCAAATGCGCTTTCAAGGCAATGCATCGTTTGCCATGTGGGGCATCGTTTCGGGGGCTATTATCAATGTAGGACTGAACCCTATCTTTATTTTTCTGTTTGATTGGGGCATCACAGGGGCAGCTTTGGCTACGGTGCTGGGACAGTTGACCAGTTTCTTGGTATTACTGTACATGACCCGTTATGGCGGTAGTATGCGCATCAGTTTTCGTTACTTCTCGTTCTCTTGGATCTATGTCAAGGAAATTTTAGCTGGTGGTACACCTTCTCTGTCGCGTCAAGGGCTCACCAGTGTTGCCAGTATCTTGTTAAATGTGGCTGCTGCCCAATATGGCGATGCAGCCGTTGCTGCCATGTCTATTGCCAATCGATTTACCATGATTGTCATGGCATCGGTCATTGGGTTAGGACATGGGTTCCAACCGTTTTGCGGATTCAACTATGGAGCACACCTATATAGTCGTGTTCGACGTGGTTTTTGGTTCAGTGTGCAGGTTGGAACCTGTTTCTTGTTGGCTTGTAGCGTGTTAGGATGGGTGTTTTCCGATGGTATTGTGGAGCTGTTTAGGAACGATATTGAAGTGATCAATATTGGGACGAAAGCCTTACGCTGGCAATTGGTGTCGTTGCCCGCCATGGCGTTTTTCCTTATGTCTAATATGTTGATGCAAACCATTCGTAAGACGTTCCGTGCAAATCTGCTGGCTGCCTCGCGCAGTGGTCTTTTCTTCATTCCTTTGGTAATAATATTACCTCAATTCTTAGGATTGCAGGGCGTGCTGATGAGTCAGGCTTGCAGCGATATTTGCTCGCTTCTCATTACCTTGCCATTGCTGTATGCTACGTTTAGGGAGTTGACGCAGGCGCAGAAGAGCGATGCCACCCATCGGACATCTTGACAAGGTTGCAAGTGTATGGTATGATGTTTGTGGTAAAAGAGTAAGTCCTCACGTGAGCAAAACAGTCTGTTTTTCATTGTAAAACAGTCTATTTTGTGAGACAATACAGTCTGTTTTGCCCGCCAACGGCATGCAAATTCGTAGCTTTTAGCAATGCTTTTCCCCTGAAATAGCATGGGAGTTAAATTCATGTCGGTTTGTTGTTATCTTAGTGTATTGAAGTGTAGAGATTTTCGTTGTTAGTTCATATTTGACGTATTTGTGATGAGAGACTCAAAAGATTGAGAATACGGATAGCGTTAAGCGGTGTGTTATCAAGAAAAAACGCCATCATCCAAAAGCTCAATTTTTATTTCTTCCATGGAGCTGTTTCATGAGTAAGCATGCTTCTTCAGCCGTAGGTTGGTTAGAACGAACCAAAAATACAAACATCGTGTATGGCATTTACAAACTAATTCGCTAAATTTGCAGGAAATACTTCATGCTGTTTGAAGGAAAGAGAGAAATGAGATGAAAAATCAGCAAAAGTCATTGAATTCCGATAGGAAACGAACATCTGTCGGCGGAAGTGTGTTGTACATTAAGAACATGGTGTGCGACCGCTGCATTATGGCTGTGCGGCAGTTGCTACAAAGGATGGATATCGCACCTCAATCTGTAGAGTTAGGGGTGGTAAGATTAGCTGAAGAGCTCAGCAAAGAACAGTTGGAAATGCTTCAAAAAGATTTGCTTCAACTGGGGTTTGAGCTACTTGACGACAAAAGGCAGCAAACCATCGACCGCATCAAGACTCTCATTGTCGATTTGGTTCATTATCATGACAACCGCTCCGAGCTCAACCTCTCTGACTATCTGGCACAACAGTTGCACAGTGAATATAGCAGTTTGAGCAAGCTCTTTAGTGAGTTTACGGGTATCACCATTGAGCGTTATTTCATTCTGCAGCGCATTGAACGTGTCAAGGAGCTTATTTTTTACGATCAGTTGTCGCTCACCGAAATAGCTTATAAACTCAATTACTCGAGCGTAGCTTATCTGTCGAGCCAATTCAAGCAAATCACGGGCATGACACCCTCGCAATTCAAGGCATTGAAGCAAAACATGCGTAGAGGATTGGACACTATCTAATATCTTTTTTTTATAATTTTCTCCCAAAATTCCATAACACGCTTTGTGGATAAAGGATGTATCTTTGCAGTGTTCAATCAAAACATAGAACAATGGAAAAGAAAACATTTACAATTAACGGCATGGCTTGCGAACATTGCAAGTCTATGGTAGAAAAGCGTTTATCGTGTTTAATAGGAGTTGAGTCTGCAAAGGTTGATTTGGCGCATCACACTGCTGAAGTGGCTTATGATGAGGAGTTAATAAGCCCAACAGAGATGAAGAAGGCAGTAGACGAAGCAGGTTACGACTTCCAAGTGTGATAACTCTTTACACATTTAGCTTGCCAACTTGTCAACTTTTTAACTCAGTAACTCGTCAACTTTTTAACACAACATGATGAAGAAAACAATACCAGTAGTGGGAATGGCATGTGCGGCTTGTTCTGCCCATGTGGAGCGAACGCTCAATTCCTTGCAAGGTGTACACTCGGCAGCGGTGAGCTTGCCTGGTAGAAGTGCCTTGGTAGACTATGATGAGCTTGTGATTTCGCCCGAAGAGATGAAACGTGCCATCAATAACATAGGTTATGACCTCGTGATAGACGAAGAACAATCTGTGGAAGCAATAGAGCAGAATGAATACAGTCTGCTGAGGCGAAAGGTCATTCTCTCTTGGGTTTTTGCCGTGTTGTGCATGGCTGTATCGATGAGGTGGATTGATTTAGGGGCGAAAAATATCGTTAATCAGGTAGCGTTGCTCTTGGCTCTCGCCAATTTCATATGTTGTGGACGAGCATTTTTCACCAACGCATGGCGACAGTTGCTACATCGTTCTGCCAATATGGATACGTTGGTGGCACTTTCTACGGGCATTGCATTCTTGTTTAGTGTGTTCAATACTTTTGTCGGCGAGCAGGTTTGGGGCAGTCGAGGCATCGAATGCCACACCTATTTTGATGCTTCGGTGATGATTATCACCTTTGTCTTGACAGGAAGATTGTTGGAGGAAAGGGCTCGAAACAGTGCTGCAAGCAGTATACGGCAGCTGATGGGACTCTCTCCAAAGACGGCACATTTGGTTCAGGGAGACAGCATACAAGAGGTTCCACTTGCCACAATTAAAATAGGTGATACGGTAGAAGTACGTGCAGGTGAGAAGATTCCAGTAGACGGCATTGTAACATCGGCAACAAGTTTCATGAACAGTACTGGCGTATATGTTGATGAAAGTATGATAACAGGTGAACCAACGCCTGTATTGAAGCGTGAAGGTGGAGACGTCTTGGCAGGAACAGTGGTCTCGCAAGGCAAGTTTCAGTTCAAAGCTCGTCAGGTGGGTGAGCATACAGCATTGGCACAAATCATACAAATGGTGCAACAGGCGCAGGCAAGCAAAGCCCCCGTGCAGCGTATTGTTGACAAGGTGGCACTGGTGTTTGTTCCTGTAGTGCTGTTGTTGGCTTTGCTTACGTTTGTTTTGTGGTGGGTTGTAGGTGGTAACGCATTGTTGCCACATGCTATACTGTCAGCCATTTCGGTATTGGTCATTGCTTGTCCGTGTGCTATGGGCTTGGCAACACCTACCGCACTGATGGTGGGAATGGGCAAGGCAGCACAGATGAATGTGCTTATCAAGGATGCTACAGCCTTAGAAGCCTTGCGAAGTGTAGATGCCATGGTTGTGGATAAGACAGGTACACTCACCATTCCCAACCAACAAATAGACTTTACAGAGGCAGATGATTTATCTTTTGAGGCACGAGAAACCTTGAAACCGCATGCTCGTGAAGCCATGGAAATATTGCAAAAGCAAGAGAACATAGCGGTGTATATGATGAGTGGCGACCGTCACGATACTGTAAAATATTGGGCAGCGTGTGCAGGTATATCGCATTTTTATAGTAAAGTGCTACCCCAAGACAAAGAGAATTTGGTGCGCCAGTTGCAGAATGAGGGCAAAAAGGTAGCCATGGTGGGCGATGGCATCAATGACACGCAAGCGTTGGCATTGGCAGATGTGAGTATCGCAATGGGCAAAGGAACCGATGTGGCAATGGATGTAGCACAAGTGACCTTGATGAGTGATGATCTTAGGCGCATACCGCAAGCCATACGTTTGAGCAAACAAACGGTACGGATGATATGGCAAAACTTGTTTTGGGCGTTTGTTTATAACCTGAGTTGCATTCCTTTGGCGGCAGGAGTGTTGTACATCTTTGGCATTAACTTTCAGATTACCCCCATGTGGGCAAGTGTTTTAATGGCATTTTCAAGTGTAAGTGTGGTGCTGAATAGTTTGCGATTAAAGTACAAGAAGTAGAATTTTTTTAAGCTTTTGCAAATTATTTTGGCACTGGATAATTATATTGGTCAAAGTAAGTGTGACGATTGTTGGGCATCCACCCACGTTCTACTGACAATTGTATGCTGAACGAAGGATTGAAATGATACTTTACAGCCGCTCCCAGGCGGTCGCCCATTGACGTCATATCGTAGAGAGGGCGAAACATGGGCATGGTTTGATGCAGTGATTTTTGACCATAGAGATAGGCTTCCCACCGTTCGTTGAAGCGATAACCCAATACGGCAGAGAGTCCTGCATCATGATATGACTGGTGATTCCACCTGAGACGATTGAGATAGCCACCCACTGCAAGAGATAAATTCTTGTTCAACGACATGGCATACATTGCCGATACATTTTGTGTAAAGCCTGCTCCGCTCGGTGCATTCTTACCAATAAACCCGAAAACAGAAGCCCCTAAATTCACGTTTAGCCCTTGATGCAAGTCCCAACCATACCAGCCAGTACTGTAATAGGGATACCAATAGTTGGACATCATCTGCCCTTGTAGGTTGAGGGTTGGCAAATGAAGTGAGTCGCTGTCTGTGGTTGACAATGCTGGCAGATAGCCATTCACTAGCGGTTGGGCTGATGCGCCAGCAGTATGTGGCTGGACAAAGGTTACAGTGTCTGTCTTTTCGGTTTTCGACGGTAACTGTTTCTTGTTTTCTTGTGCACCAATAGGCATGCAAAATAGCACTATCAAGGGGAGAATATACCACTTCTT
The DNA here is from genome assembly GCF_023522295.1 of Prevotella sp. TCVGH. Taxonomy (NCBI): domain Bacteria; kingdom Pseudomonadati; phylum Bacteroidota; class Bacteroidia; order Bacteroidales; family Prevotellaceae; genus Prevotella; species Prevotella sp. TCVGH. Next base: position 12,208 of record NZ_QFFX01000005.1, read on the forward strand.
CATGGTGAGCAAAGATAGATGATTGTGCCTATACAACAAAACTTTTAAGGGTAATTTTATTTTAATTATCAATTATTTTTTTGCTTCTTTGCTGTTTTGTACTATTTTTGTCAGCATAAAAAAGAAGAGATGACAATGAAAAAAACAACCATTTTTTTGGCTTTCTTGTTGTTAGGAGCCACTTTGAATATGTCTGCACAGCAGCCAAATAAAAAGAAAAAGACCTTTGAAGAGAAGGTCTCTAAGTTCGTGAAACAAACCAAAAAAGAGTTGGAACAAGCAGGTCATGAACTCGGCGATGCTATCGGGTTCGATGATCGTTTGTACAGTAAGGCAGATTTGCTACGGGTGAATGGTTCTTACTATATGCCCTTGTACAGCACCGACATATATAAAGGCGATTCGGCATTGGCGTTTCGCACGCAGTGTACCAAGCTGTTTCGACAAAAATATCCCAAGGCAAACATCCTGTCCGTTGCCATTCCACAGAAAGATTGGACTTTAGAAAAGATAGAGAAGGACGATGAAATAGTGGGCTATCGAAAGACTTTGCACTGTTTCATTATTGCTCGTGATGGCGATGAAGGATATATCAATGCCAAGTTTACTTATGGTCAATCTAAAAAGGTGGGACATGACTTTGTACGCTCGGTTGCTGAATGGCCAAAATGGGAACGTACAGATGTCCTAACAACATCCGTCTATCAGCAACTATTAAAGTTATAAAGGTATCAATATCTTTCGCTCACTACTCGGAAGTCAATCAAAAAGCACAGAAGAATATTGTCAAGAAGACGCCAATTAAGGCTACGAAATATTGATATTTGATAGTGTGAATGCACTAAAAGCATCTTTTTGTCTGTTGTTTTCTTATTTTTTCGAGCAAAATGTTTGTGAGTTACAAAATAATATTATACATTTGCAAGCAATAAAAAAGAGAACAAAATATGTTGAACTACGTGTGCGCATCTTTCTATTACTTCTATCTTTACTTTACAAATACTTGTGAAGCGGAAGTTTGTGTGCCATAGTCAATTCAAAAAAATAATCCCATGAAAGCCCCGCTTCACTATATGTGAAAGCGGGGCTTTCGCTTGTAATGCCTCGTAGAACAGATAAGGAGATGAAGAGAACGCAAAACAATTCTTCCTGTCACCATGAGGTCGGAAGAACTAAGATGAAGAAGTTTGAACGATAAGTTCGTGGTCTAACTATAAAATCAACAACAAAATGGACATTCAACCTGCACAACGTGTGAACCAAATACAAGAATATTATTTCAGTAAGAAACTGAAAGAAGTAGCACAGCTACAAGCCTCGGGAAATGATATTATCTCACTTGCCATAGGTAGTCCTGATATGCCGCCATCTCATCAAACGGTTCAAAAGCTCTGCGAAGTAGCCAACGACGTTTCTACACATGGCTATCAACCCACCTGTGGTACGCCAGAATTGCGCCAAGCCATGGCACGATTTTACGAAAAGTGGTATGGCGTGAGGCTCAATCCACAAACCGAAATACAGCCACTCATTGGTAGTAAGGAGGGTATCTTGCACGTCACGCTGGCTTTTTGCAATCCGGGTGATGCCGTTTTGGTTCCCAATCCAGGTTATCCTACTTATACTTCGCTGAGCAAATTGTTGGGAGTACAGGTACTCAATTACAACTTACGAGAGGCGAATGCATGGCAGCCCGACTTTGCAGAGTTAGAACAAATGGATTTGACAAAGGTTCGACTGATGTGGACCAATTATCCTCACATGCCTACGGGTGGTAATGCGCAATTGAAGACGTATGAGAAATTAGTGACATTTGCACAAAAACACAATATTGTGATTGTCAATGACAATCCTTATTCGTTCATACTCAACGACCGTCCCTTGTCAATCATGCAGGTAGAGGGAGCCAAAAATTGCTGCATAGAGTTCAACTCTATGTCGAAAAGCTTTAATATGCCAGGGTGGAGAGTGGGCTTGTGCGCATCGAATGCAACGTATATTTCGTGGATTCTCAAGATAAAAAGCAACATAGACAGTGGCACCTTTCGTGGTATTCAGTTGGCTGCAGCTGAGGCATACAACACCAATGACGAAATGTGGCATTATATAAATAATGTGAAGGTGTACAAAGAGCGTCGCAAGATAGCCGAGAAGATAATGCAAGTCTTGGGCTGTAGCTACGATCATGCACAAGTGGGGATGTTTTTATGGGGGCGTATTCCTGTCAAATATAAGAATGCCGAGCAACTCACCGAACGTGTATTGCACAAGTCGAACGTTTTTATCACCCCAGGATTTATATTTGGTAGCAACGGAAAACGCTATATCCGAATATCACTTTGTGCCAAAGAAACAAAGATGAACGAAGCCTTGATGCGCCTTCAGGCAAAGGCATGGTAGTCGGCTATGATGTAACAAAGTCTTCAAAATAACTGGGAGAATTTGAACAAAACGAGCAATTAGAAATATTTATATGGATAAAATATTTACCTTTGCCATTGTGTCAAAGGTGATAGAAAATAGAAAAATGAAATGGAATTAGACTTATTACCACTCAATTTACAAAGCGATGTAAAGCGTCCTTTTGTCATTGCCGGACCTTGTAGTGCCGAAACAGAGCAACAGGTCATGGAGACAGCATGGCAATTGAAAAGGAAAGGATGCCATAATTTTAGGGCTGGTGTGTGGAAACCCCGCACCAAACCCGGTTGTTTCGAAGGGAAAGGAGAGGAAGCCTTGTCATGGTTGAGACGTGTAAAGCAGGAGACAGGCATGTTGGTGTCTACTGAGGTGGCTACACCACAGCATGTAGAATTGTGCTTGAAATATGAATTGGATTTCCTGTGGGTAGGGGCTCGCACGACAACTAACCCCTTTGCCATGCAGGCTTTGGCTGATGCACTGCAAGGAGTAGATATCCCCGTGTTTGTAAAGAACCCTGTTAATCCAGATTTGGAGTTATGGATGGGAGCCATGGAACGTCTCAATAGGGCAGGCGTTCAGCGCATAGCAGCCATACATCGTGGTTTTTCAAGTTATGAAAAATCTATGTATCGCAATCTTCCTATGTGGCAAATTCCCATTGAGTTGCATCGCCGCATCCCGCAGCTTCCAATCATTTGCGACCCCAGTCATATAGGTGGAAAACGTGAACTGATAGCTCCACTTTGTCAACAAGCCATGGATTTGGGATTCGAAGGACTGATTGTTGAGTCACATTGCAACCCTCATTCTGCTTGGAGCGATGCAAAACAGCAGGTTCTTCCAGAGGAGTTAGATGCCATTTTGTCTAAGTTGGTAGTGCGAGATGAATATACAACAACCGATGATTTGCAAAATTTGCGCGCAGAAATAGACCAGTTAGACGACCAACTGATGAATTTGCTGAGTAAACGACTTCGCATTTGTCGTGAAATAGGGCAGTATAAGAAGGAACATAATTTAACCGTTTTGCAATCAAATAGATACAGTGAAATCTTAGAAAAGCGTGGAAAGCAAGGTGTACAATATGGGCTGTCAGCAGAGAGTGTGGCAAATATCTTTGAAGAGATACACCAAGAGAGCGTGAGGCAACAACTGAAAATCATTAATTCATAATATAGTTGACAAGTTTACGAGTTTACGAGTTTACAAGTTGACGAGGAGACAAGTAAATAGACTTATTGCTTATAAGACTATCAACTGGTGAACTTGTAAACTCGTCAACTTGTCAACTATATTATGAATTAAGAATTATGAATTAAAACAAGCTATGCGAATATTAATAATGGGTGCAGGTAAGATGGGAAGTTTCTTCATTGACCTGCTGAGTTTCGACCACCAAGTAGCAGTATATGAAAAAGATGCCCAGCGTATGCGGTTCACTTACAACTGTCAGCGGTTTACTTCTTTAGCGGAGATTCGTGATTTTGAACCCGAATTAGTTATCAATGCCGTTACGGTGAAGTACACGATTGCTGCTTTCCAAGAGGTGATGCCGTATTTGCCAACAGGGTGTATCTTGAGCGATATTAGTTCGGTGAAGACAGGATTGAAAGCATTTTATGACTCAACTCCCCATCCTTACGTGTCTACTCACCCTATGTTTGGCCCCACATTTGCCAATTTACACCAGCTAAGTCAAGAAAATGCGATTGTTATTAGTGAGGGTGACTATATGGGACGCATCTTCTTTAAGGAGCTATACCGTGGATTAGGATTAAATATCTACGAATACACCTTTGACGAACACGATCAAACGGTGGCTTATTCATTAAGCATTCCGTTTGTTAGCACCTTTGTCTTTGCTGCCGTGATGAAGCATCAAGATGCGCCGGGAACGACCTTTAAGCGCCATATGCAGATAGCTCGTGGGGTGTTGAACGAAGATGATTACTTGTTACAAGAAATACTTTTCAATCCCTATACACACGACCAAGTGTCGCAGATACGAGAGGAATTAAAAGAACTTTTGCAGGTGATTGATGACAAAGATGCTGAAGGAATGAAAAAATATCTTACTAAAATAAGGCAAAATATGAAAGAAGATTTGTAGCTTTGCATCGCAAATTAACTTAAAAGCTTAAATATATTTATATCATGTGGTTCTATCACGTTGTCGCTTTCCTAACGGTAGCGATATGGGGGTCTACTTTCATCTCCACCAAAGTATTGATACAAAGTGGCATTTCACCAGCAGAAGTGTACACATTGCGTTTCTTAATAGCCTATGTGCTGATGTTATTGTTTTTTCATAAGCATATTTTTGCTCGTACATGGAAAGATGAATTGCTGATGGCAGGACTGGGTTTGACAGGAGGGACGGTGTTCTTTTTGGCACAAAACGTGGCATTGGGTTATTCGACAGCTATGAACGTGTCGCTCATTGTGTGTTCGTGTCCGTTGTTCACCATGCTGCTTCATCGGATATGGTTCAGGAGCGAACCGCTTGGTAAGTGGCAAATCATTGGTACAGCCTTTTCGTTTGTGGGAATGGCAGCCGTAGTTCTCAACGGTCAATTGGTGCTTAATCTTTCTCCACTCGGTGATTCGTTAGCTTTGTTAGCTTGTATCAGCTGGGCAGTGTATTCGCTATTGCTCAAAAAAGCCAATGAGAAATATCCTACCACCTTCATTACTCGAAAGGTCTTTTTCTATGGTTTGCTCACCGTGTTGCCTTATTATGCTTTCGAACCTGGCTTTCCCAGTATTGAGACATTGATGCAACCTAAGATATTGTACAATCTCTTGTTCCTTGGAGCAATCGCTTCTATGCTCTGTTTCTGGTTGTGGACGTGGGTGATGTTGCGCTTAGGAGCATTGCAGGCTACTAATTATGTGTATGTGAACCCTGTTACTACAATTATCTTTGCAGCATGGATATTACACGAGGAGATAACTGTTTATTTTGTTGTGGGAACGGCATTGATACTAACGGGTTTGTATCTAAGTAGTCGAAAGCAGCCTTTACGTTTCGGAAAATCCATATAATGGAGTAGCGATGACGTATGTGCTGAGCCTGTTGTTAGGTGTATTCACGGTGGTGGAACTGAACTGTGAAAACCTTTTCGATTGTCAACACGACAGTCTGAAGCATGATGAACAGTTTCTGCCCACCTCTGATTATCATTGGACCCCACATCGCTATTGGACTAAGATAAACCGTATAGGGCAAACCATTCTTTCTTGTGGCGAGTCTGCCAATGGGTGGTCGCTGCCCGATATGGTGGGCTTATGCGAGGTAGAGAATGATAGTTGCCTCATTGCATTGACCCGCCGTTCACTTTTACGTCATGCTCGGTATGAGTATGTGATGACACATTCGCCCGATGAGCGTGGTATTGATGTGGCATTGTTGTATAGTCCATTCTCGTTCCAATTGCTTGATTGGTATGCCATTCCTATTCATCCTGTTAAGGATATGCGTCCTACACGAGATGTATTGTATGCGAAGGGAAGGATTGTGACGGGTGATACGTTGCACGTTTTCGTGGTTCATGCACCCAGTAGGATGGGAGGAGAATCCTTCACTCGAAGTCATCGACGAATTGTGGGTGATATTTTGTTGCAAACGATTGATTCCATACGGTCAGTATCTACCCGTCCTCGCATCTTGGTGATGGGCGACTTCAACGATTATTCATCTGACAAAAATATCTTGAGGCTTGTCCAAAGTGGGCTTGTTGAAGTGTCGGCAAATGCGAAAGGCACACATGGAGCAAAAGCAACTTATCGCTTTCGGGGCGAGTGGGGTAGTTTAGACCATATCTTTTTGGATAAGTCTTCTGCGGAATTGGTACAAGAATGTTATGTTCATGATGCGCCATTCTTGTTAGAGAAGGATGAAAAATACGGAGGAGTGAAGCCCCGTCGCAATTATCAAGGACCCCGTTATCTCAATGGTTTTAGTGATCATCTGCCCTTAGTGATGCGCATCAACTGGCAAAAGTAAAGGCTGTGGTGTATCTCTTTTAGTGTTTTTCTATTTTTATTCCCTTGTAGTATGAAAAAATAGTATTACTTTTGTAGCGTATAGTGGGAACAGATATCTATGGTTTGTAGCGCTTGTTCCAAGAGAAAATAAATTCATCCTCTCCAATAGTCGTACAAAATGAATGCAGAATTGTGCATAGAAATGGAAAGGAATAACAGAAAACGATAAATAAAGCTATGTTTGAGAATTTAAGTGAAAGATTAGAACGATCATTCAAAATACTGAAAGGTGAGGGAAAAATCTCTGAGATTAACGTTGCAGAGACTTTGAAAGATGTCCGTAGGGCTTTGTTGGATGCCGATGTGAACTATAAGGTAGCAAAGAACTTTACAGATAAGGTTAAGGAAAAAGCCTTGGGTATGAATGTGCTTACGGCTGTGAAGCCTGGTCAATTGATGGTCAAGATAGTACATGATGAGTTGGCAGAGTTGATGGGCGGTGAAGCTGTAGGACTTCAGTTAGATAGCAAACCTGCCATTATCTTGATGTCTGGCTTGCAAGGTTCGGGTAAGACTACCTTCACAGGTAAGTTGGCGAACATGCTGAAGACGAAGCAAAAGAAGAACCCTCTGTTGGTAGCATGCGACGTATATCGTCCTGCTGCCATCGAACAGTTAAAGGTTGTTGGCGAACAAGTCGGTGTAGAAGTGTACAGCGAACTTGATAATAAAAATGTTGTCGCTATTGCACAGCAAGCCATACAACAAGCCAAAGCCAAAGGTAACGATGTGGTTATCGTCGATACGGCTGGTCGATTGGCTGTCGATGAAGAGATGATGAATGAAATCTCTCAACTCAAAAATGCCATTCATCCTGATGAAACCTTGTTCGTTGTCGACTCAATGACAGGTCAGGATGCGGTGAATACCGCCAAAGAGTTTAATGACCGATTGGACTTTGACGGTGTGGTTCTCACCAAGTTAGATGGTGATACGCGAGGTGGTGCAGCCCTTTCTATTCGTACAGTGGTTACCAAACCCATTAAGTTTGTAGGAACAGGTGAGAAAATGGATGCCATTGACGTGTTCCACCCGTCGCGTATGGCAGACCGAATATTAGGCATGGGCGACATTGTTTCTTTGGTAGAGCGTGCTCAAGAGCAGTTTGATGAAGAAGAAGCGAAACGCTTGCAGAAAAAAATACAAAAGAACAAGTTTGATTTCAACGACTTCCTTAAGCAGATAGAGCAAATCAAGAAGATGGGTAACATCAAGGATTTGGCTGCCATGATACCGGGAGTTGGGAAAGCAATCAAAGATATTGATATTGATAACGATGCTTTCAAAGGCATTGAGGCTATTATCAAGAGTATGACTCCCAAAGAGAGAACGAATCCAGAAATACTCAACACCTCTCGCAGACAGCGCATTGCTAAGGGCAGTGGTACCAATGTTCAGGAGGTGAACCGATTGATAAAGCAGTTTGACCAGACACGTAAAATGATGAAAATGGTGACTGGAAACAAAATGGCTGGTATGATGAATCGAATGAAGGGTATGCCTAAAATGTGATCATAACAAAGAACGAAATAAATAGTAAAACGATGCAAAAGATTGACGGAAAAGCAACAGCTGCTGCTATCAAGGCAAAGATAGCTGAAGAAGTAAAACAATTGGTCGCCAAAGGTGGCAAGAGACCACATTTGGTGGCAGTTTTGGTAGGCCATGATGGAGGTAGTGAGACATACGTAAGGAATAAGGTGTTGGCTTGTGAAGAATGTGGTTTCGAGTCTACCCTTATCCGTTATGAGGAGAATGTCACAGAAGAAGAATTGCTGAAGTGTGTAGACAAGCTCAATCATGATGATAATGTCGATGGCTTTATTGTTCAATTGCCTCTGCCAAAACATATCAATGAAGAGAAAATCGTGATGGCTGTGGACTATAAGAAAGACGTAGACGGGTTTCATCCCATTAATGTAGGGCGAATGTCCATAGGACTTCCTTGTTTTATCTCTGCCACTCCGTTAGGCATTATGACCTTATTACAACATTACGACATTGATACAAACGGGAAAAAATGTGTGATTCTTGGACGAAGCAACATCGTTGGTAAGCCTATGGCACAGTTGATGATGCAAAAAGAGTATGGCAATGCGACCGTCACGGTATGTCACAGCCAGTCTGTTAATGTCAAGAAAGAGTGTCGTGAGGCTGATATCGTTATTGCAGCAGTAGGCATTCCAAACTTTGTGACAGCCGATATGGTTAAAGAAGGTGCCGTTGTGATTGATGTAGGCACCACACGCGTGCCCGATAGTACACGCAAAAGTGGCTTCCGACTCAATGGAGATGTGAAGTTTGATGAGGTGGCTCCTAAATGTAGTTATATCACTCCAGTGCCTGGTGGCGTAGGTCCAATGACTATTTGTTCGTTGATGACGAATACATTAGCGGCTGGAAAGAAGGAATATTATCGATAATCGTTGCTCTTGCTTAGTCTTATTAAGCGGAGACTATCAAGTGGCTTTGTCAGATTTTGAGTTTGTTTTATATGACTGTAAGATCAAAATATGACAAAGCCAATTCTTTTAGAACTAACTAAAAAATAAAGAATAAAAGAACTTAAAATAGGGCTTAATTTCTGAATGTATGTCAATTTAACCCCTTGAAATGTAAAATATTTTCCGGATTATTTGTTTATTTACGTTTTTTTTCTTTACTTTGTAAATAGTACAATCAAAATATACACATTATTTATTTTAATTTTAAAAAGATGAAAAGATTAGGATTACTTTTAACAGCAGCTTTCATGGCAGCATCTGTTTCAGCACAGACAGTGACAGAAAGCAAATCGTATGACAATGTTTACATTGGCATTAATGGTGGCGTAGCAACAAAATCGACTGGTCATAGTTGGATGGATAATCTTAACCCCAATGCGGGTCTCCGTTTAGGTCGTTATTTCACACCTGTATTTGGATTGACAGCAGAGAGCAATGCTTACTTCTCAAATAAGCCCTACGAATCTACTGGCACAGCTGTCAGAGCATTAAATACCAGTTTGTTGGGTACAGTTAACCTCAGTAATTGGTTTGGTGGTTATCCTGGAGAGCCACGTGGATTTGAGGTTGTAGGACTCTTTGGTTATGGATGGGGACACCTCTTTGGTAATACAGAGGCATACCACCAAATGAACCACGATAACTTAACTTCGAAAGCAGCTATCGACTTTGTATTCAATTTGGGTTCAAACAAGGCTTGGCAGTTCTATGTAGAGCCAGCTATTGTATGGGCTCTCAATGGAGATGGTACACAACCTATTGAATATAATTTGAATAAATCATTCACACAGCTTAACTGTGGTTTTGTTTATAAGTTCCCTAACTCTAACGGAACCAATAACTTTACCATCGCCAAACTGCGTGACCAATCTGAAATTGACGGTCTTAACGCCCAAATCAACAGCTTGCGTAACGACTTGAGTGGTAAGAATGCACAGCTCACCGACAAAGATCGTCAGATTTCTGACTTGCAGAAAGCACTTGATGATTGCAACAAACGCAAGGCTTATGTAAAGCCAGCTACTGCCACTAACCTGCAACCAACGGTTCTCTTCCGTGTTGGCCAGAGCGTTGTAGACCGTTCTCAGATGCCAAACGTAGAGATGATTGCCAACTACATGAAGAATCACAAGGATGCCAAGATAACCATCAAGGGTTATGCTTCTCCAGAAGGTCCTGCAGAGCTGAACCAACGTCTGTCAGAGAATCGTGCTAAGAATGTCAAGAACTTGCTCGTAGACAAGTATAAGATTGCTCCTAACCGCTTGACAGTTGTTGGTATGGGTGTGACAGATAAGCTGTTCAAGGAATATGATTTCAACCGTGTGGCTACATTCAACGATGACACCAATGTAGAATAATATTTGCATTCATTTTATAGTACAAATCCCGATGTTCTCTGTGAGTATCGGGATTTTTTAGGTCTTTACCGTGCTTGCGGGTCACGAATTATTCTTATCTTTGTGCTGTCTACCAGCTTTCGGAGGGCAAAGACGTATATCCACAACCCATTAACATCCTACATATGAACCATCTTGATACTGTTGGCCGTTACACTTTCTTAGCAGAACCTTTCCATTGCGATTTCTCTGGTCGATTATTCCTTTCGCATTTGGGCAATCACTTGCTCAATGCTGCCGACTTTCATGCCCACGAACGAGGTTTCGGCATGACAGTTTTGCAGCCCATGCACAAGACTTGGGTGCTGTCGCGCTTCGCCATTGAGATGAACGAAATACCTTTGGCATACGACAAGTTTGAGGTGGAAACGTGGATAGAGCAAACGATGAAGTGGTTTACCTATCGTAATTTTTCCGTTCTTGGCAGGGGTGGAAAGGTGTATGGATATGGTCGAAGCGTCTGGGCGTTAATTGATACCGACACGCGACAGCCTACTGACATTCTTGCCTTTGATGACGGACGGGTCAAGCGGTGTACAGATGCCAAATATCTGTGTCCCATTGATGCTGTTTCGAGAGTCAAAATGACCGACAATATTCAACGATGGCATACTCTCGTTACAACATATAGCGATGTGGACATGAATGGACACATCAACAGTGTAAAGTACATCGAGCATTTGTTAAATCTTTGGCCGATGACCTTTCATGCCACGCACCCCATCAAGCGCATTGATGTGGCGTACGTCGCTGAAGCCTATGGAGGCGATACTTTACATTTCGATGTCGAGACGTTGGGCGAGCTCACCTATGCGGTGCGCATTATAAGGCAAGCAAAGGAGCAGTCTGCGGAGCAGGAGGTGTGCCGATGCAAGGTGCAATTTGCCGAGACACTCCGTCCGAAGAAGCTGTAGTTGAGGACTTATTTTTTCAGAATAATTTTTACAAATGGCTCTCCATATTTCGCATATTTCTGAACAGAGTCTCACTTGTTGCAAAATATCGTAGTATTTTGAAAGTTTGTTAAGTAGCAGTCAATAAATGAGTTACAAGGATATATCGTTGAGAAAGCCCTGAAAACTCATTGTTTTTGTGCCTTATCACAGCCTTTTAGCCCATTTGTTACATGCACTTTGTGCCTCTATTTGCATGTTATAGCACCATTAACTCATGTATATAGCCAGTCAAAGTCATGTTTCCAAGGTAAAAAAGCGATATTTTACGATTTTTTATCCCCATATTTTTTCTAAAACAGCACATTCAGAAGTGTTAAATTTTGGCACTTTTTCTTGACATTTCTCCAAGCACATAAAGGCATCTTCCGTTGCTCACCAACGATTGTCGTATTGTTTATCTTGCAACTTTCAGTGTAGATATTCGGTCTCTTGCGTAAAAAACCGTATATTTGCAGTAGCAATTGGTTCTGAATGAATCAGATGAAAAGGGAATCGGGTGCAAATCCCGAATAGTCCCGCTGCTGTGAGCAGTCGTTTTTGGACATCACATCGTGTTGCCACTGACAATTTTTCGGGAAGGCAAGTGTATGTCTGGCTGCGAGTCAGAAGACCTGCCGTTGCTATTCATCGCTATTGTGTTTCGCGGAAAGCCAATAGTACACTGTTGATATAGTTAGATTTCATGCCAAGAGTAGTTATCATACTGCTTTGTTCAGTTGCGTTTTTGCGTGCCAATGCCCAAACCGATTCGTTGACGCATCGGGTGCATACGTTGGATACGGTCATTGTGTCCGAGGGGCGACTCATGCGAAGTTTGCAAAGCACATCGCCCGAACACGTATTGCAGCACAGCGATTTGCAGCGCATGGGGGTATCCACGATGGCGGATGCCTTGCACCGTATACCGGGAATTACCTTGCGTGATTACGGTGGAGCGGGTGGCATGAAGACTGTGTCGGTGCGTGGTTTTGGCACACAGCACACGGGGGTGAGCTACGATGGCGTGATGCTCAGCAACATGCAGACAGGCGATATCGACCTTTCTCGCTATTCGTTGGCACACGTGTCGCAAATCATGCTCACCATAGGCGACAATGCGGACATCTTCATCCCTGCTCGACAAGCCACCACGCCTGCCGTGCTGTCCATAGAAACCATGGGTGGTAGTCGTGCCGACCGTCGTCCGCATTTCGATGCACAGCTTGGGGTAGGGTCGTTTGGCTATCTCCATCCGTCGCTTCGCTACGAGCAAAACGTGTCGCAACCTTTTCGCTTTTCGGTCATTGCCGATTATGTTTCTGCCAACAACAATTATCCTTATACCTTGCGCAATGGCACGTTGAAAACACGACAGACACGCAACAACAGCAAGATGCAGGGTGGACATGCCGAAGGGAATATGGCTTGGATGCCACAAGCTAACCAACTGCTCAAGGTCAAGGCTTACTACTATGACAACCACCAGCAGCTGCCCGGTGTGGTGCGCTATTACGCCAACGAGAGTAGTGAGCAGCTCGATAACCGCAACTACTTTGTGCAAACACAGTATCTGTGGCAAGTCAACCGCTTTTTTAGGATGAAATGGCTGGGCAAGTGGGATAAGTCAAACACCTCGTATCGAGAGAGTAGAGCGCATAGTGGTCCCATGGATGCCGACTATCATCAAGATGAAGCCTACACATCGCTTTGCTTGTTGTTCAGTCCTGACAAGCATTGGGCATTGAGTTATGCCGCTGATTATGCCTTTCACCAGCTGCATAGCAGTTTGACGAACGACATACAGCCCTATCGACACAGTGTGTGGCAAAGTTTAACCGCAAAATATCAGTTGCAAAGACTGACAGCGCAAGCTCGTCTGTTAGGCTCGTTTTATCAGAACGGCGCACGTGCAGGAACGGCTGCCGACAACCAAAAGCGACTCAGTCCATCGTTGTCATTGTCATGGGCACCATTTCCTCATCAACCTTTGTATGTGAGGGCATCGTATAAAAACATCTTCCGAATGCCTACCTTCAATGAGAATTATTTCTTCAGATATGGCAGCAAAGACCTCAAACCCGAGCAGACCGATCAGTTGAATGTGGGAGTTACCGTTGACAAGTCGTTGTCCCATGTGCAGTTCTGGGCAACTTTGGACGGCTATCTGAACCATGTGACCGACAAAATAGTGGCAGTGCCTTACAATCTGTTTGTGTGGCGAACGGTCAATGTGGGTAAGGTGCGCATTGTGGGTATCGATGCCATGCTGCGAACCACATGGCGTGCCAATGCCCAGCACACCTTGATGTTGATAGCAAACTACAGCTATCAGCGAGCCGCCAATCGCACCTTGGCATCGTCACCTTATTATAATTATCAGATAGCCTATGTGCCTCTTCACGCTGGCGGTTGTTCGCTCAATGCGCAAAATCGCTGGCTCAACCTTACGTTGCAATGGGTGGGAGTAGGTGGAAAATGGCTCAACAACCAACATCATGACGGGTCGTACCTGAAAGGATATCAAGAATGGAGCTTGACGGCATACCGCACGTTTCGGGTGTGCGAGCAACCATTGCAGTTGCGAGCCGATATCAAGAATATTTTTAATCAGCAATATCAGATAGTGGCAGGCTATCCCATGCCTGGCATCCATGCAGAAATAACAATGAATTATAAATTTTAATCACTCAAAAATGAAAAAGTATTTATTAAGTTTGGCAGTACTCCTGATGGGAGTTAGTTTGTTTACCTCGTGTGAGGATGACGATGATGACGTAAATCCACGGGATTTGAAAAAAGTAACCCATGCGGCTTATGTTGTGAATGCTGGTCAGCAGGCGATAGGTTCCACTGGAACACTCACGCGTGTGGACATGGGTACGTGGACTACCGCACAGAATGTGTTCAGTCAGGTAAATGGACGCAATCTTGGAGTAACGGTCAACGATGCTATTATCTATGGCTCGAAAATGTATATTGTGGTAGACGGTGAAGGCTCGGTAGAGGTCGTTGACAAGAATACCTTACACGCCATCAAGCGCATTGAGTTGCAAAAACTCCTACGCGACGATAAGGGCAAGTCGCCTCGTCGTGCCGTGGCAGCCAATGGTAGTGTGTATGTAACCACCTTTGGTGGTGTGGTGGCAGCCATTGATACCGCGAGTCTTGGACTGAAGAAGACCTATCAGGCAGGTTCGTTCCCTGATGGTATTGCCTATCACAACGGCAAATTGTATGTTTGCAATAGCGACTATGGCAGGGGAAAAGGCAACCTGTCGGTGATTGATGTGGCATCGGGCGATACAACAATGATTGTCAACGAGCATCTCACCAATCCTGTAGCAGCCAAGTTCATCGGCTCCGACCTTTATGTATTGCATGCTGGGAGCTACGACAAGAATTGGAATCAGACAGGAGCAGGTGTCATGAAAGTGGTTGGCAAGCAGGTCACCAAGGTGAGCGATGCTACTTTAATGGCAGTGAATGACAAAAGAGGGGCAGAAAAAATCTACACCATCAATGCACCCTACACCAACCCAGCCACTCCTGTGACCTACAATGTGTACGATGTGCGTACGGGCAAGACCGCTACCTTTACCACGACCATGGTGGAAGCACCATCGGCGATGGCGGTAGACCCAGTTACGGGCTATGTCTACATTATGTCATACAAGCTGAATCCAGAGACCCATCGTGCTGATTATGGTGGCGCAGGCTATGTAAACGTGTACAACGCATCGGGCAAGTTGCTGCACACCTTGGCAATAGGAGTAGGAGCTACGGGCATGGTGTTCGACTACCAATAAGGCTACTCGAAAGGGATAGGGCGTCCGTCACAGCGCAACTTTCCTGAAATATTCACACTCGCCACCTGGAACATCACGGTTTCGGGTGGCGAGTTGTTGATAGGGGTGGGGTCGTGCAAATGCGCTTGCCAATTTGTTCGTTTGTGATTTGTTTTCGTTATCTTTGCAGAAGATAGGCTGCACCTCAACATAGAAAGTAAACTTTCTCTGTCTTCGGCTTGCGCAATCTTTGCAAAAAAGTAAACTTGAACAATCTTTTGATATGAAGAAAACAATCTTGATGAGCGTATGCCTGTGGTTGCTTGCAGCCATGGGATATGCGCAGAGTGCTCCAAACATGGCAAATTACAGTGTGATTCCTTTGCCACGACAAATCAATATGGTGAAGAGTAAGGGCTTTGTGCTGACCCCTCAAACCCGAATTGTGTACCCAGCAGGTGACAGTGTGCTGAAGAAAGATGCCGAATTGCTGGCATCCTATATCTTTGAACTCACGGGCATGCAACTCAAAATAGCAACCAGTGCCACCGATGCACACAACATTGAGTTGTGTACGGGGTTGCCACATCCCAATAAGGAGGCGTACAGCATGCGTGTTTCCGCAGAAAAAATAACCATTCAGGGAGCATCTGCCGCTGGCACTTTCTATGGCATTCAGACTTTGAGAAAGGCAATTCCCTTGAAGTGTCATATGGATAAGGGAAGATGTGAGAAAGAGGACGGGAAAAGTAAGAAGTGCTGTTCAGCAACTGAACAGAAGGATTTGCTGCCTTATTCGTCAGGGATTGTGTTTCCAGCAGGCGAGATAATAGATTATCCGCAATATGCTTATCGGGGTGCCATGCTCGATGTGGCACGCCATTTCTTTGGGGTAGATGCCGTCAAGACCTTTATCGACATGCTTGCCTTGCACAACATCAATAATTTTCACTGGCATTTGACCGATGATCAGGGTTGGCGTATTGAGATAAAAAAATATCCATTGCTGACCCAGAAGGCTGCATTCCGACCCGAAACGGCTATCGGACACACAGACAAGAAGGATGGCAAACCCCATGGAGGTTATTACACGCAGCAACAAATCAAGGAGATAGTGCAGTATGCTGCCGAGCGTCACATCAACATCGTGCCCGAGATAGACATGCCGGGACACATGGTAGCGGCCTTGTCGGCTTACCCCAAGTTGGGATGTACAGGCGGTCCGTACAGCGTACGCACAGAGTGGGGCATTGCAGAGGAAGTGCTTTGTGCCGGCAACGACAGCACCTTGCAGTTTGCCAAAGACGTGATTGCCGAGGTGATGCAGCTCTTTCCCGGTCCGTATATCAACATTGGAGGCGACGAATGTCCAAAGAAGTCGTGGCAAAACTGTGCCAAATGTCAGGCGAAGATTCAAAGTTTGGGACTTGTTACCGATGCACAGCACACCAAAGAGCAGCGTTTGCAAAGCTACTTTATGACCGAAATGGCGAATTTTATCACCCAGCATGGGCGAAAAGTGTGTGGTTGGGACGAAATTTTGGAAGGAGGTGTGGCGCCTAACGCAACGGTATTGTCGTGGCGAGGCATTCAGGGAGCCGAACAGGCTGCACGCTTGGGACACGATGCCATTATGTGTCCCACCTCGAACATGTATTTTGATTATTACCAAACTGAAGACAGAGCCAACGAGCCTGTGGCTTTCAATGCCTATCTGCCCATTGAGAAGGTGTATGCTTTCCAGCCTGTTCCCATGTCGCTGACGCCACAGCAGGCAAAGCATATCATTGGGGTGCAAGCCAATCTGTGGACAGAGCAGGTAAAATCGCTATCACACATAGAATATATGATGTTGCCACGGTTGGCAGCAGCGTGCGAGGTGCAGTGGTCGAGCGATCAGGAGAAGGATTATGGCAGCTTCTTACAACGGTTGCCTCACATGTTGCAACTCTACAAAGCCTGCGGTTATCGGTATGCTGAACATTATTTCACGGTGAACACGGCGCTGACACCATCGCCCAAAGGGCAAGCCATGGAGGTGACTCTCGGTGCACCAGGGAAGGCGAAAATCTACTACACCACAGATGGAAGTGAGCCTAATAAGCAAAGTAAACCGTACAAAAAGCCCTTTTGCCTCAAGCAATCCGCCACCATTAAAGCCATAGCTTATAGCGATAGTCTGCACAGTGATGTGACCAAGGAGCAAATCATTGTTCACAAAGCCATGATGAAACCCGTTCGTTTTTGCACGCCACCTAACCATGCTTATCAAGGAAATAGTCCACAAGAACTGGTGAACGGATTGCTGGGCAACACTTCGTTTCACTCTGGACGCTGGGTAGGATTCGTGGGAAACGATATGGACATCATCATTGATCTGCAATGCAGGATGCCCATTAAGAGTGTATCGGTACGCACACTCACCGAACAATCCAACTGGATATTCCCTGATCGAGGCGTTTCCTTATTGGTGTCTGACGATGGAGAGCATTTCAAGGAGGTGTTTGCGGATACTAAACAATCGCTTCCGCACGTTGTGCCACCCAGTGTAAACACGCAGAAGATAACGCTTGAAAACGTTAAAGCACGATATCTACGCATCAAGGTGTTGTCCGAACACAGTATGCCCCAATGGCATTATGGCTATGGACAGACCGCCTTCTTGTTCGTAGACGAGGTGATAGTGGAGTGAGCTAACCCATATAGTAGCAAGTGTGTTGCATCAAAAAGTGACACACTTGCAACTTTGTGAATATTGTTTGCGTCTTATGTTTGAATGTGATGAGGAATTTATCGCATAAAATAAAAAATATAAGACACGTAATATTTATTATTCATCTATAATACGAACCGTATGAAAAGAAAAATCTATTGTACATTGGCAGTTTTCACACTCTTGCTATTTGCTTCGTGTGTTTGCACAAAAAATGATAGAAGGAGCGAACGGAAAATCACACAGTCGAGTAAAATCAAGTATTTTAAGAATGTGAATATAGAGGGTTGCTATAATGTTTATTTTGAGCAAGCCGATTCTGCAAGCATTCGTTTTGAGGGAAGTGAGAAAGCTATCCAACAATTAAGAATCACATGTGATGGTAACACGTTGAATATTAAGAGGAAAGAAAAAGACAAGTGGTTGAATTTTTGCAACCAAGAGGATGTTGATATCTACATCACATCTCCCGATTTGGTTTCTGTTTACTTAAAGGGTACGGGCGAATTTGAGGTTCATAAGCGTTTAGATACGGATACATTGTCTGTCTCATTAATGGGTACAGGAGACATTGATATAAAGGATTTGATTTGTGATAAGGTGAAGGTCAACCTAAAAGGTACGGGCGATATAAACATTAAAAATGTAATCACATCACAAGCGTTTATTTCGCTCTTGGGAACAGGAGACATTAAGGTGCATTTTGAAAAATGTCAGTGGGCACAGTGTAGTTTGCAAGGCACAGGTGATATAGATGTGTCGGGGACGGTTAACACATATAAAGAGAAAATACAAGGCACTGGCAGTATTGACACCGATGACCTGCACATCCTTTCTAAATAGAGAAAAGCAAAGTTGAAAAGGGCGGAATAATTGAAGGTTCCGCCCTTTTTTCAATTATATATCTTACCTTTGCATAAGATAGGCTGCGCCTCAACAAAGAAAGTAAACTTTCTCTGTCTTCGGCTTGCGCTACCTTTGCATAAGATAGGCTGCGCCTCAACAAAGAAAGTAAACTTTCTCTGTCTTCGGCTTGCGCTACCTTTGCAAAAGATAGGCTACGCCTCTACAAAGAAAGTAAGCTTTCTCTGTACATATATTAAAATAGAAAATAATGAAATATGCTATCATAGCAGCAGGTCAAGGATCAAGGTTAAGTAATGAGGGCGTGTCCTTGCCTAAGCCTCTCGTTAAGGTGGGAAACGAATGTTTGATAGACCGACTGCTACGTATCTTTGTAGCAAACCATGCGGACGAAATCATCGTGATTTGCAACGAGGAGATGACCAATGTGCAAACTCATTTACAAGCGATACAACAAAAAGGACTAAATGGTGAGCCTATTACGCTGAAAATATTGATAAGAAGTACACCAAGTTCTATGCACAGTTTGGCTGAAATGCGCCCTTTATTAGAAGATGCGCCCTTTTGTTTAACTACGGTAGATGCCATTTTCGAAGAAGATGCATTTATGACCTATGTTCAGGGGTTTAAGAAAGCCTTGCAACAGGGTGTAGATGCCTATATGGGTGTGACTAAATTTGTGGACGATGAGAAGCCCTTGTTTGTAGAAACTGATGAGTCAATGCGTGTATTGGGCTTTCATGATGAGGGTAGTGTTCGTTGCAAATATGTTTCGGCAGGCATTTACGGACTACATCCGCATATCTTCGACATCTTACAACGTTGCATTCAGCGTGGCGAACAACGAATGCGTAATTTTCAACGAGCACTCATAGCCGAGCAATGTACTGTAATGGCGCACGACATGGGACAGGTTTTGGACATCGACCATTTGTCGGATGTTGCAAAAGCTGAGGCGTTTCTTCGGAAATTAACAAGCCAAACAAAGGATAAATATCAAGAGTTGGATAGGTAGATTTGAAAAAGATTTTGAATAACAATGAAGCATCAAAATATCATAGCCATTCGTCGAGATTACATTTATTCACTTGAAGCAGAACAGAAGGATAGGGACATCCTTGTTGCTGTGATGCAACAGCTTGGTGGGGACATTCGAATGGTTGATGAATTGAAACTCACAGTGCAGGATGAGGCTGATATTTACCTAAGCATGGGACGCCATCCAGCCACATTGGCATTACTTCGTACGTGTGAAGAGCGCGGTGCTCTTGTCATCAACTGTCCCGATGCAGTGGAGTTGTGTGCAAGAAAAAAAGTGGCGCAGGTTATGCGAGAAAACCATATACCCATGCCACCGCAGCGAGGAAAACATGGCTATTGGCTCAAAAGGGGTGACTCAAAAGCTCAATTGGATAGTGATGTGGTGTATTGCAAAGATGAAAACGAATTGGCTATTAGAAAAGAAGAATGGCGACAACGAGGTATTTGTTCGAGCATAGAAAGCGCACATGTAGAAGGCGACTTAATCAAATTCTACGGGATAGGGCAGCATTTTTTCAAATGGTTTTATCGCAGTATCAAGACAGGGGGCTATGATTTTGATGCAAATTTGTTGCAAACAGAAGCTGTTAGACTGGCTCGCATCATCGGCATTGATGTGTATGGAGGCGACTGTGTCGTGAACCGAGAAGGAGAAATTAGTATTATCGACTTTAACGATTGGCCAAGTTTTGCCGCTTGTAAAGAAGAGGCAGCGCAGGCCATCGCACAATTAGTAGAGCAGAAATGGGAAGATTTAAGGAATTGTTAAAGGCTTCGATGAAGTCGAAAGATACCGAAGAGTGGCTCGATGTGCACTTTACACGCCCTATAGGATTGGTCTTTGCATTGCTATGGAAACGCCTTGGTGTGCATCCTAACGCTGTGACTATTCTTTCTATCTTTCTTGGAATAGGGGCAGCTTATTGTTTTTATTTCGTAGATGTGTGGCATAATGTGTGCGGAGTGCTGTTACTCATGTTCGCCAACTTCTGCGATAGCACCGATGGGCAGTTGGCACGGCTCACGGGGAAACACACCTTTATCGGTCGTATGTTGGATGGTTTTGCAAGTGGACTATGGTTTGTGGGCATCTATGTGGCACTTGCCTTACGGATGCAACACCAGTTGATGCCTGGTACGACAGTGCCATGGGGTGCTGCAATATGGACATTAGCGCTCGTGGCAGGTGTGCTGTGTCATACTACACAAAGCTCATTGGGCGATTATTACCGACAGATACACTTGTATTTTCTCAAAGGTGAAGGGGGTAGCGAATTGGGACACTCCAAACAGCAATACCTTATATATAAGCATTTGGATAAGGGTGATTGGCTGAAACGTCTCTTTTATCTCAACTATACGTCTTATTGTCGAAGTCAAGAGCGAAGAACTCCTGCATTTCAAAAGTTCTTTCAGCGTTTTAAGTCACATCCAGATAATACGGTAAGGCAGCAATTCTTAGAAGGCAGCAGACCTCTTATGCCGTACACCAACATTCTAACCTTCAACACACGAGCTATCTGTTTGTACGTTACTTGTTTGTTGAACTGTCCGTGGCTGTATTTTATTTTTGAAATTACGGTGTTACAATTGATTTATATTTATATGCATCAGCGACACGAAAAATTGTGCACAGAGATGATTTCATTGCTTTCAAAATCTGCAATAACGCAACAAACTAACCAATTATGATAACAGCTGCTATGTCTCCTATTCACGGTTTACTCTTTGATTTTGGTGGAACTATTGATACGAATGGTCAACACTGGGGAAAAATGTTATGGCAGATGTATCAAAAAGTAGGTGTTCCCGTGTGTGAGGATGATTTTCGTAAAGCGTATGTCTACGGAGAACGAATGTTAGAAAAAAGTCCTTTGGTGAAACCAACGGATACGTTGCGAAGGACAATAGAAGTGAAGTTACGATTGGAATTGGAACAACTGTGCATGATGGGAGTGTGGGGTGTGGACGAAGCGGAACTGCTGCACACCCAAGAGCTGCTATTATCGGAAATTTATCAACATGTAACGCAGATCATAGAGCAACATCGGAAGATGTTACAGTATTTGAAAGAAAGATTTCCAATGGGTTTGGTAACGAATTTTTACGGTAACATGAATACGGTGTTGCAGGAGTTTTCGTTGGGCGATATATTTGAAACCGTGATAGAATCGGCTGTGGTAAACATACGCAAGCCTGATGTTCGCATCTTTAAGCTGGCACTTGATGCACTCCAACTGCCTGCTGAAGAAGTGTTGGTGATTGGTGACAGCTTTTATAAGGATGTAGAACCAGCTTCGAAGTTGGGGTGCCAAACAGCTTGGCTCAAAGGTGAGGGATGGATAGAAAAGCAGTATGATGAAGCCCTTCCAACCTATATCTTAACTTCTTTGTCGGAGATCGTATCTATTGTGGATGATGCTTCTACAACAAAATGCTGATTTTTGCGAACGTAATTTGAGTACCGAATGACCTCGCAATGTTTGTTTTCTATGGTTTTGTCAATGAGTTGACAACATAGACAGTATTCATTAAGAAATAAAGGAGTTAACTCTATTTATTTTGGCTTTTGTCCCTTGTTGGCGAGATAAATATAGCTTCCCTCCAAGATGATGATTTCTTCGGCAACCAATTGTTCTAAAACTTGGTCTAAGAGCTTTTCAGGAAACGCTAACTTATCAAGCTCGGTGATATGATGTCTTTCCTTGTCTTCCAGTCCATGAAGGATAGTTTGTTTGATTTCGTTTGTTGTGACGGTGTTATTTCGTTGTAAACCTTGATCCAAACAAACATCGCATTTCAAGCAGTCTTTTGCTTGTACATCACCAAAATAGCGCAATAGCTGCTTGCTTCGACATACTTCATTGTTTTCCGCATAACGAATCACAGACTTGATGCGCTTGGAAAATTGTTCTTTACGCTCTTCATAAACCGCTTTTGGTATCACCATATTTTCAATTGCCTCGCGGTCTTTCGCATAAGTGATAAAGGGCATCTTTCGTTGAGGAATAAAGTGGAGGATTCTTCTTTGCGTCAATCCTTTTAAGATAAGGTACAACTGTTCGCGGGTGATACCCGTTTGTTGAGCCAAAAGTGCCTCGTCAATGTACACATAGTCAGTGAAAAGTCCCCCGTATGTACGTAATAGACTGGTGATGAGCTTTTCTTGTAGTGGGGAAACCTGATTGAGTTTGTATAATTCGTTTCTGTCAAGAAGAAACATTACTCGAGCATTGGAGTCAGAATCTGTATCATATTCTATGTAGCCCGCACGTGACAGAATGAGCAAAGCGGAGTTCACAGGAATGGGAAAATAATGGAAGACGGCACAAAACTTCCCAATGTCGAAAGTAAAGGTGTGCCCACTTCCGCTTCCTAAGCCTATTTCAAAATAATAAGCTAAATGCTGATACACATCTTTAATATAGTCTTTTTCAGGAAAATTGTCTTCGATTCGCTTGTTGAGTTTATGCTTATCACTGGTGTTATACAACAAGACAGCGTAGGAACGCTGTCCATCACGCCCTGCACGTCCTGCCTCTTGAAAGTAAGCTTCTAATGAGTCGGGACAGTCGATGTGTATCACCACACGCACATCTGGCTTATCAATGCCCATTCCAAAAGCATTGGTAGCCACCATGACCCGTATCTGATCCGTTTGCCATGCACGCTGCCGTTCATCTTTCACGCTGTGTTCTAACCCTGCATGATAATAAGTGGCAGGAATATTACAAGCGTTGAGCAGTGTTGCAACCTCTTTTGTGCGTTTTCTACTCCGTACATAAATAATGGCACAGCCAGGGAGTGATTGCAAGATATGTAGGATTTCTTGATTCTTGTCTTGCGCTGTTCGCACTACGTATGTGAGGTTTGAACGTTCAAAACTCATTTGGAAGACATTCTTCTCTTTGAAGCCTAATTGTTGTTGAATGTCCTCAACTACCTCGGGTGTGGCTGTTGCAGTGAGTGCCAATAGAGGAGCTGCTGGCTTTTCTTTTCGTATATCGGCAATGTTCAGGTAAGCTGGACGAAAGTCATACCCCCATTGACTGATACAATGCGCCTCATCGACAGTAATGAAACTGACGTTCATTCGACGAAGTTTCATCAAGAAAAGCTCTGAGCCTATGCGTTCGGGAGAGATATATAATAGTTTGATGTCACCAAAGATACAGTTGTCTAAGGTTTTGAGAATCTCTCTTCTTGTCATTCCTGAAAAGATTGCTGCTGCTGTAATTCCCTTTTCTTTGAGATGTTGCACTTGATCTTTCATCAAGGCAATGAGCGGCGTGATGACCAAGCATATCCCTGGTTGTGCTAAGGCTGGTACTTGAAAGGTGATAGACTTGCCTCCACCTGTGGGCATAAGACCTAAGGTGTCACGTTGTTGACCAATGCTCTCAATAATTTCACGCTGAATACCGCGGAAATCTTTGTATCCCCAGTATTGCTGCAGAATGCTTAAGTATTTGTCATGAACAGGCATGGCGTCATGTTTGATAATCTTCTCCTTCGGTAGGTCGTATATCTTCTATCTGTAACTGCACAGCGTTGCGCTTAAAGACGTTGTCCTCTAAGGTATAAGCAATGTCAAAACTGCGTTTGGATTTGATGTATCGTGCCGATGCACTTTGTCCAAAGGCAATGCCATTGACAACATTGCTCGATTTGGAATCGACTAATTCCAGTTTAATATGCTCTTGTTCGCGCCCTACCACTTTACTTGTACCATAATCGTACACACCGATTGTACTAAACATGGGTTTGGGATTGCCAGGTCCAAAAGGTGAGAATTTCTTTAATTCTTGATGTAGACGTTTGGTAATATCCTTAAAATCAATGATAGCATCAATATCAATAATTGGTTCAGTTTGTTCGGGACGAATGTGTTCATCTACATATTTTTGAAAACGAGTGCGGAATGTTTTAATATCATCCCAACGTAAGGTCAGTCCTGCCGCATAGGTGTGTCCTCCAAAGTTCACCAACAAGTCACGACAACTCTTGATGGCAGCATAGATATCGAAGCCTGTTACGCTGCGTGCAGACCCTGTTGCAAATTCACCATCACGTGTAAGAACGACGGTAGGTCGAAAATAAATTTCTGTCAATCGTGAAGCTACAATCCCAATAACGCCCTTCTTCCAATTCTCATCATAGAGAACAATAGAGGAATGATGCTTTTGGCTTTCTAATTTAGAGACGATAAGGTTAGCTTCTTCGGTCATCTGTTTATCGATATCTTTTCGTTGCTCGTTATATTCGTCAATGTGTTTGGCTTGTCGTATGGCACTCGCAATATCCTTTTCCACCAGCAAGTCAACGCTTTCTTTTCCATTCTCCATGCGTCCAGAGGCATTGATGCGCGGTCCTATCTTGAAGACAATATCGCTCATGGAGATGTCTCTGTTGCCTAAATTGCAAATATCTATAATGGCTTTCAACCCAACACTTGGGTTTTGATTGAGTTGTTTCAATCCATGAAAAGCCAAGATACGATTTTCATCTACCACAGGTACAATGTCAGCCGATATACTTACTGCACAAAAGTCAAGCAGTGGGATGAGCCGAGAGAAAGGAATGTTGTTGTTTTTAGCAAACGCCTGCATGAGCTTAAAGCCCACTCCACATCCAGAGAGATGCTTAAACGGGTAGGTGTCATCGGGTCTTTTTGGATTGAGAATAGCTACAGCAGGCGGCATTACTTCGTCTGGTACGTGGTGATCGCAAATGATAAAGTCAATGCCTAAACTCTTCGCATATGCAATTTCGTCCGTTGCTTTAATTCCACAATCTAAAATAATAATCAGTTTAACACCTGTTTCTCGTGCATATTCTAAACTCTTTTTGCTGACACCATAACCCTCGTCATATCGATCTGGAATGTAATAGTCTATGTTAGAGTAGAACTGTTGGAGAAACTTGTACACCAATGCTACAGATGTACAACCATCTACGTCGTAATCGCCATACACCAAAATGCGTTCTTTGCGCCCCATAGCATCGTTGAGTCTGTCTACCGCCACGTCCATATCTTTCATCAAGAAAGGATTAATGAGGTCTGCCAGTTGTGGACGAAAGAACCTTTTTGTCGCGGACTCAGTAGTAATGCCTCGGCGGATGAGCAACAAAGCGAGTATGGTGTTGATATTTAATTTATCTCCTAACTCCTTAGCTGCCTTTGTTTCTTCTGATGTAGGTGGTACATAATTCCATTTGAAATGCATTTATATTGTTTTTTATTTTTGTCGAGTCGTACTCGCATGCGGTCATACGAGTAATGGTCTTCATAAAAATGAAGACTTATTTGTGTGTAAAGTTACAAATAATTTACCATAATGCATCGTAAATGTCACAAATAATTTGCATCCTTCCCCAGCAATTCTTAAAAAAGTGTCTGGTAATGCGCATTCTTCTTCAATCTAACCTTTCTGCTTTGTGTTTTTCGGTTCATGTTTTTACTGAAGAAATTAGTTGTCTGTCCATGAGTTGAGGCATTGGCATAAAAAAGAAAGACCGTTTTTCCTGTATAGAAAAACGGTCTTTCTTATTGTGGTTTCAAGATCAACTTGAAGCGTTATTTAGATATTTAATTTCTTACGGATATTTGCAGGAACAGCATTCTTGTTTACCATGAAATCCATCGTCTTGTAAGCTACAAAAGCTTTTGTCATGTACCAAATACCTTTGTACTTGCCACTTTCGCCCCAAGAGTTCTTTACCATGTAATATTCTTTACCGTTTTGGTCCTTGGCAATACCAAAGATGTGCATGCCGTGGTCATCTGTTGTCTCCCAATTATCGAATGCTTCTTGGCGCATCTCTTGTGTAGGAACAACTTCAGGCGCATTGATACCTAATGAATCTGCTTTGGCTTTCTTTGAGGATTTGGACATTTTAACCCAGCGATCAGCATCCGTTCCAGACAAATCGCGTGCTTTCTTCAAATCGTAAGCAATACCTAAACCATTGCGTGTAAATCCATCTTCAGAAACATCTCCGCCCCATGCTACGGTATAACCATTGTTGATAGCGTTGTCAATGATGTTGCAAATCTCTTCAATAGGAACGTTCCAACTCAAAGGCCAACGCCAGTTGTCTTGTACCTCAACCGCAAATTGTGTCCAGAAGGGATGGTGTGTGTAGCTGGTGAAGTGTACATAATCGTTCATATCCAAGCCTAAACTTGCCGCAAACGATTGTGGTGTATAGGTTTTTCCTTCGTATGTAAATGTGTCAGGAGTCTTGCCAAGGTAAGCATCAAGAATTCCTACCATTCCTTTTTTCCATGTAGAAGAAATTTTCTTTTGCTTACTTTTAGCTATTGTTTCAACATAAGGTGTCAAGAGTTCAAAGAATTCGCCAAAGTTAGCCAACGAGTCACCTGTCATCGTGCCAGGTAATGGCATTGCTGTTTCGGGAACCATGCCATAGTGTTGCCAACAATAAACAGGGTCGTATGTGCTACCTCCTTGTGCAAAACTCACATCACCATGCATACGTACAGCCTTTTCAGCTCGGTCTTGGTATGTCTTGTGTGCTACGAACATCTCGCATAGGTCGTACGTTTTCCCTGTCTTTTTTAAGATTTCACTTTCCAAGAAACTCAATGTAGAGTAAGCCCAACACGTACCGCTACGGTTTTGGTCTTTAACACTTGTAATCTTGTTTTGCTTTACAACAGTAAATACTGGCTGGTTGTTTTTTGGGGCAGTCTTTTTCTTAGCTGCTTGTGCACCCGTTGCCATAATAGCCAAGAGGGCGAACATCAAAATTTTCTTCATGTTTTTGAATAGTTTTAATAAATTATTTAGTTGAATTGTTAGCCATAAATGCTTCTACATCTTTTGGATGGTAGGGTATGCGCTGCTCACCAATGAAACGACATCCGTTTTTGGTAATTAGGATATCGTCTTCAATACGAATACCTCCAAAATCTTTGTAGGTTTCCAAAAGTTCAAAATTCAAGAACTCTTTACAGTGTCCAGATGCTCTCCAGTCATCGATGAGGGCAGGAATAAAGTAAATACCAGGTTCGTCGGTCACCACAAATCCCTCTTCTAAGCGCCGTCCCATGCGCAAGGCATTGGTGCCAAACTGGTCAAGGATAGGTCGTGTCTCTTTGTCAAACCCGACATGGATTTGTCCCAAAGCCTCCATGTCGTGAACATCCATTCCCATCATGTGTCCCAGTCCGTGAGGTAAGAACATGGCATGTGCTCCTGCACGCACAGCCTCTTCTGTGTCACCTTTCATGAGTCCTATTTCTTTGAGTCGCTCCGTCATGAGCTTGCATACAGAGAAATGAACGTCCATGTATTTCACTCCTGGCTTTGCAACTTCGAGAGCGTGGTCATGACATTCCTCAACAATGCTATAAATCTCTAATTGTCGTTGTGTAAATTTGCCACTAACGGGATATGTTCGGGTGTTGTCAGA
This sequence comes from Prevotella sp. TCVGH, assembly GCF_023522295.1. NCBI lineage: Bacteria > Pseudomonadati > Bacteroidota > Bacteroidia > Bacteroidales > Prevotellaceae > Prevotella > Prevotella sp. TCVGH. Next base: position 40,360 of record NZ_QFFX01000005.1, read on the forward strand.
ACAATAATTGTTCACCGTTTCAGCCCCAGCGTCACACAATGCCAACCGTCCAGACTCCAGTAAGTTGAGCGAAGGACTGCCATGCATAATCTCTCCATGTTGGGTAAAGATGGTTGGGAAGCTCACCATGGCTCCGTAAGAGTTGGCAATGCCGTCCACCTGTCCACCCACAAACTTTTCTGTGACACCCGGTTTGGTAAGGCGCATTGCTGTGGTATGCATGAGATAGCCTATCTTGGCAGCACGTTCCAGCTCTTCTATTTCTTGTTCTTCTTTGACAGAGCGCATCTTGACAACCGCATGAATAAGGTCGAGGGACGACTTTTCTTGCTGTTGACTGGGATGAATGCCCAACAAGTCATATATTTGGAGTTTGATGTCATGTCGATACGGTGGGAGAAAATGTATTTTTTGCTGCTTCTCCTGTGCACGCTTACAGATAGTAGCGAGTTCCTTCATGGGCGCTGTCTGCTCTATTCCAACCTGCGCTGCCATATCTTTAACACTATCAACTGACCCGAACCAAACGATATCTTCAATGTCTATATCGTCTCCAATCAGTTTTTCTTGATCGTTATCGATATCAATAACCCCCACCAATCCGTCTCTGTTTTGTCCAAAATAGTACAAAAAAGAGGAATCTTGCCTAAAAGGATGATACCCATTGTACGGACCATTAGCAGGAGAGTTGTTGTTACCGAAGAGAATGATGATGCCATGACCAACTTCTTTTTTAAGTTGTGTGCGGCGTCTTATATAAGTTTGTTTGTCGAACATATAATAATGTTTTATAAAATTAATCGTTTCTAATCATGCTGAATACTGTTTGTAAATGTGTCTGTCATAGCCAGTTAGCAGCAATCATCGAGATAATATAGATGGATTTCAAGGTAAACAGCTCAAATCTGTTTGTGCTTGGTTTCCACTATTTCATGCAAAGATAATAAAAAGTGATGAAAAATATATAACTTTGTCTCAATTAATAAGTAATTTATGCAAATTGATAGAAATACAGGATTAGTACTCGAAGGTGGAGGGATGCGTGGAGTGTTTACCAGTGGTGTCTTGGATGCCTTTATGAAGCATGATTTGTATTTTCAGTATGTTGTTGCTGTGTCGGCGGGAGCTTGTAATGGTATGTCTTATATCAGTAGACAACCACGTCGCGCGCGCTTCTCTAATATCGATTTGTTGTCCAAATATGATTACATAGGACTGCGCCATTTGGTGACTCAGGGGTGTATTTTTGATCAAAAACTCTTGTACGATAAATTTCCAAATGAGTATGTCCCATTCGATTTTGATACTTATTTCTCGTCTCCCTCTACCTTTGAAATAGTCACAACGAATTGCTTAACGGGTTTACCAGCTTACCTGACAGAACAGCAAAATAAGCAACGAGCATTGGATATTGTGCGCGCTTCGAGTAGTTTACCCTTTGTAAGTAAGATTGTAGAGATAGACCAAATCCCCATGCTTGATGGTGGAATCACAGATTCTATCCCTGTGATTCGCTCCATGGAGAAAGGTCATCATAAAAACGTTGTCATTCTAACGCGTCACAAAGGCTATCGCAGTAGTGAGCGAGATAGAAAGATTCCCCATTTCATTTACAAGAAATATCCGCGTCTTCGCGTGGCTCTTAGTCGTAGAGTAGCGGCATATAACGAACAGTTGGAATTAGTCGACCAGTTGGAAGCGGCAGGACAAATTGTCTGCATACGTCCACAAGACCCAGTGGAGGTAGGACGTATGGAAAAAGATACAACCAAACTGGAGCGGTTATATCAAGAGGGATATATGTTGGGAGATGACTTCTGTCAATCTCAGATTAGTTAAAAATGAAGCGACACGTCGCCCATGCCTCGCCAAAGGTTCTACTGTAAACGTCATGAGTCATTCTTTGTAATGACAACCTCATCTCATGGAAGAAAACTGCGCTCTTGTCTATTTCTCTTTTTCGCTTAGATAAAACAGTGCAGCCCCAATCGCTGTACAGAATTCACTGTATTTGGGATTGATAAAGTTCACGCCATACATTTTCTCTAACCCACTGAACACCATTTTACATTGAGGAAGTAAAGTAAGGTTGCCAATGAGTACATAATCTTTGATACCCGACCCCAAAGATGCTAAAATCGTGCTGCTGCCAATGGTTTGTAACACCATGGTGATGATACCCAATGCAATGTCCTCACGCGAAGCGTTGCTCTTGGCATTTCCAAAGAGGGAAGCAGTAGCCGTCTTGGGTAGATTGGGAAGCGGTTCTGGACTGATATCACCGATACGAACATCGATATTTGAGGCATCGCCTCGCATGGCAAGCGAGGAAATTTGTCGGATATCATCCGTTTTCAGCATGATGCGTGACAAGCCGATGAGGGTTCCACCCCCAATACCCATTCCGCCTATGTGTCTAATGTCATTGCCCTTACATTGTATAAGACTGGTTCCTGTACCCATGCTCACAACAATCATGTCCTCCAAGTCGGTCTCAAATCGGGCTCCCAAACCGTTGCAGATAAACTCTTCTGCCTTGGCTGTCGGCAAACCGTAAACGGAACTGTCCACATAGGCAGCGCCCACACCTGTCAACATCACCTGTTCAACATCGTTCAGTTGTATATTGTTGTCATGCAAATACTTACCAAATGCGCCATAGAGCGACGTCACGGGGTCGGTAGCCTTGATACGAATAGGAGCTACTACTGTTCCGTCGTCATTGATACCTACAATCTTGGTGGTGCTAATTCCCACGTCAATGCCTATAACTATTGCCATTTTCTTCTATTATTGGTACTAATCTTCTGCAAATATACAACATTATCAATAATTTTTTGTAAATTTGAATCATAATAATATAAATCACATGAAAACAGAAGTTACGCGCGTAGTGGCTGCTGTCGTCCAACGAGGCAAGCGCTATCTATGTATGCAAAGAGGTCGTTCACAATATTCTTATCTTTCCGAACACTGGGAATTCCCTGGTGGAAAGGTAGAAGAGGGCGAATCAGACCACGAAGCATTGGTCAGAGAAATTAAGGAAGAAATGGATTGGGATGTATTTGTAGGACGAAAAATTGGAGAGGTGACGCATGCTTATCCTGATTTCAGGGTCTCTATTACAGCCTATCTCTGCAAAGGAGGCGATGAGGACTACAAATTATTGGAGCATCTGGACGACAAATGGCTACCCATTGACCAACTGGAGTCGCTCAACTGGACCGAGGCAGACCGTGTGCTGATTGAGCGGTTTCTGTTAGAAAAGGAATAGAAGATACCTCAACACTCCTGCACAATCCTTTGGGGTAGGGCGCTTTAGTCTCTTTTGTTGCAACACTCTTTTTGGGGTATTGCAAATTCTGTAATCGCCTTTGTTTAGGTTGTTCTGTAAGCACCAATTCTGCAAATGGAGTTTGTTGCTTTGTTGATGTCTGGTGATAGAGATGATATTTGTAAGCCTTAATGGCATTGACTCATGTCCTTTCAATGATAACTCAATGAGTTAAGTGGTAGTGGCATTCTTGTTTTTGTCCTATCATTTTACCAAAAAACGGTCATTAAAAATCTTCAAAATAGAAAAAAATAATAGGCAAACGACATGCAAAAATGGGCTGGTTTTATCAAATAAAACGTCGATTGAAGCTAAAACATTGAGTTTACGCTCTTGGAAACATGTATTAGAGGTGTTATTCACATGCTTCAGCGCCCTTAAGGCATGCAAATAGCAGGCTTATCTCAATGCTTCAACAGCCCAAAGATGGTAAAATTGCGAATGAAAAGAGAAGGGTGAAACGTAATGATCTAAATAACAATGAATTACGAAAGTTGCTCAAAACTTGCGTATTTGTGACCAATTTTGTCGTTGGTTGTTTTCACGCGAGTTATGAGAGGCACTTTGTAAAGAAAATTCAGCATTTATTATCCTTCTAAAGAGGGTGTCACTAATTTTACAGATGCAGTTTGCAGGTCATTCTTCTTAGTAAAAATCTCAGTCTTCAAATGAAAGGATTGTGGGTTTATGTTCTGTGTAAAGTATATATTGTTTTACACGTTTGTGGAGCGTAACGACTTTGTACTGTGGTTTTTGGGGACATTCTGTCAGTGTTCCTGTTATAAGAAATCAACAGTGGGGGCGGATAAAAAAAAGACAACCTTCTATCAAAGTTATCTTTTTTTGCGAAGTGAAGAGAGGGTTTATCTTCTCTTTTTAAATTTTCTATATAGTTTCCAGCCTAACACTATACCGTCAAAAACTCCTGCTCCTGTATTCAACAGTCCTGAAAATCGCTTAGATGGCAAATTGGTAGTCAATGAGGATGGTGACGTACCAAACAACTGATCCCATAGAGCTTTCATCTGTGAATCATCGTTTCTGATGTTATCCAATAGTGCTTGTTTGCGCTCTCGAATCTCTGACAAAGACGTATATTTCGTCTGAGGTGTATCATAATTGTTCTTTGTCATCACTAATTCTCCATCAATAAACTTGCCAAGAACTTGACAATTGGCCGCTGAATCCATTGTTTGCGGAACAAGAAAAACAGCACAAAAGTGAATAAATAACAGCCCGCAATGATGAGGAAGGCAAAAGGAAGCCCTACATGGGGTTCGAGTGCATAAGCAGCGGCAAACGAAACATATATGAGCGCTAATACCAATACAATGGTTAATGAGAGTGCCAGTGTGAGAACGGTAATAAGACGAACCACCTTTTCAATTACATCGAGCTTGACATACTCTGTCTGAAGCCCGATGTAATGTTTGCAAACATCAACCAGTTGGCTAATGGTTTCTACGTTTCTGTCGTTTGAAAACATATAATAATGTTTAATCTACGATATCAGCAGCAGCATCCTTGATGTCATCTACCAAATCGTCTACGTCTTTCTTAGACAATTTGAGATCGTGCTTTTTGCAAAAATCGTCAATCGTGTCGTTGATTTTATTACGTGTTTCTTGTCCCTTTTGAGGTGCAACCAACAAACCTACTAATCCTCCTACAAGGACGCCTCCTAAGAATGCGCCAATACAACTAACTGTTCTCATGTTTCTAAATTTTAATGTGAATATTGTTTATTAACTTTTTTAGCATTGGATACTCTTCCAAATGTCATAACGCAAATATACGATTTTTTTTACAAACGAGCAACGGTGTAACGATATTTTTTGTGTTAAAAAGTTTGTATTCTATTGATTTAACAAACTTTAGTGGGTACATTTCTTTCTTTTTGACAGATATTTTGTAATTTCGCCCTTGATAGATAAACGTAAAGTATCAATAGAGTTTAATTTATAATATCGACAACAAGATGATGAAGAAAAGAATTGTTTTATGCGCAGGATTATGTGCAGCACTTGCACTGACTGGATGTAAGTCGAGCGAGAGTGCTTATAAGAAGGCTTACGAGAAGGCGAAAGCTCAAGAACAGGCAAAGACTGAGACTGAGGCAGAAGTGCCTACGGTAACACCTCTGACGCCAGCTCCCGTAACAGAAACAACTGTTCAGGACAATGTAGATAACGCAACGTTCCGTACAGAAGATGTTACGGTGGTTAGCGGTAATGGCTTGAGCGCCTTTAGTGTAGTAGTTGGCTCGTTTGGCTTGAAGGCTAACGCCGAAAATTTGCAGCGTACATTGAATGCAGCTGGTTATGCAGCTCAGATTGCTTACAACGCAGGACGCAACATGTATCGTGTAGTCGCTTCTACACATGCAGACAAAGCCTCTGCAGTACGCTCTCGTAATCAGTTCCGTCAGCAGTATCCTGACGCTTGGTTGCTGTATAAGAAATAATCAACCATGAGGCGACAGTCTGCCATCTCTTCGTTTAAGGAGAGGTAGCATGGGAATGTCGCTCTTGGTATCTTTCACCATGCGTATCCTTTCGATAGATTACGGAAAGAAACGTACGGGCATAGCAGTTACCGATTCATTGCAAATTATTGCAAATGGGTTGGCAACTGTTGCTACATCTGCACTTTTCGACTTTCTCAAGACTTATGTAGCGCAAGAGGAGGTGGAACGGATTGTGATAGGCAAACCGATGCAGACGAATGGAAAACCGAGCGAAAACTTTGCCAGGGTTCAGCAGTTTGTCAACCGATGGCGTAAGGCGATGCCGCAAATTCCTATCGAATTTTACGACGAACGCTTTACATCAGTGTTGGCACATCAAGCAATTTTGCAAAGTGGTATTGGAAAGAAAGCCCGTCAAAACAAAGCTTTGGTAGACGAAGTTTCGGCTACTATTATTTTGCAGAGCTATATGGAATCGAGACGTAAATAACGAATGTCCGTCTTAGGTTCTTATTTAATAAAGAAATAATGATATTACCTATATATATATATGGACAGCCCGTGTTGCGTAAAGTAGCACAAGATATTACCCCAGCGTATGAGAATCTGCAGCAACTCATAGCAGATATGTTTGAAACTATGGACGCTTCGGATGGCGTAGGCTTAGCTGCCCCACAGATAGGCAAGTCAATTCGGGTCGTTGTGATCGACTTAAATGTGCTGTCTGACGATTTTCCCGAGTACAAAGACTTTAGGCGTGCCTACATCAACCCACATATTATCGAGATTGATGAAGACTCTCCTGTAGCGTCCATGGAAGAAGGGTGCCTATCTATCCCAGGCATCCATGAGTCGGTTACACGCCATACACGCATTCGTGTGCAATACATGGATTCAGATTTTCAGCCGCATGATGAATGGGTGGAGGGTTATTTAGCTCGTGTAATGCAGCACGAGTTCGACCATTTAGAAGGTAAAATGTTTGTGGATAGAGTAAGTCCGTTTCGCAAACAGCTTATCAAGAATAAATTAAAAGCGATGACACAGGGCAAGTACGAATGTCATTATCGTACCAAGCCTGTACGCAAATAGAATGTATGTATCGCATCAAGGTCCTCATCTTCTTGGCTTGTCTATCACTTGCAGCAAAAGCACAATACAATGTTGACAAGCTGTTAAGGAATGGTCAGGTGGCCCTTCATTATGAAGACTATGTGCTTTCGATACAATATTTCAATCAGATTATTTCGCTCAAGCCTTATCTTTATGAGCCATGGCAGTACAGAGCGGTGGCGAAATACTATTTAGATGATTTTACAGGTGCCGAGTCCGACATCTCTAAAGCTATCGAATTGAATCCTTATATCCACCAGTTTTTTGATTTAAGAGCCATTACTCGCATCAAGCAAGAACGCTTTGAGGATGCCATTAACGATTATAACCACGCCATAAGGTTACAACCTCAACAGCAAAATTATTGGTTGAATAGAGCCATTTGTTTGATGAACGATAAGCAGTATGCCAAGGCACAGTTGCAAACGGATACGATTATTCATAAATGGTCACAGAATGCCAATGCCTATACCTTAAAGGCAGAAATCTATTTGCATCAAAAGGACACCACTTCGGCTGCTAAGTGGTTGGATAAGAGCTTAAAGGTAGATCCATACGATGGTAGCACTTGGACCATGCGAGCCTACATCAGTCTGGCACGTCAGCAGTGGAAAGAGGCAGACAAGGAATTGTCACAAGCCATTCATCTCAAGCCTAATCAGGCGAATAACTATGTCAATAGAGCCTTGGCGCGTTTGAATTACAACAATTTGCGAGGAGCCATGAGCGATTATGACATGACTCTGGACTTGAATCCACAAGACTTTTTAGCTCATTATAATAGAGGTCTGCTGCGTATGCAGTTGGGCGACGATAATCGTGCCATTGAAGATTTTGATTTTGTCATCAAACTGGAGCCTAAAAATGTCATGGCAATCTTCAACAGGGCGTTATTGTTGGATCGGACAGGAAATCTTCGAGCCGCCATACGAGACTATTCTGCGGTGATAGAGCAATTTCCTAACTTTTGGACAGGTTTATCTTATCGAGCACATTGCTATCGACGATTAGGAATGACAGCCAAGGCGGAGCTTGACGAATTTCGTATTTTCAAGGCGCAGATGAATAAGCACGTGGGTGTACAAAAGCGTTGGAGTAGAAACAAACTCAAAGAGATGCGCAAACGAAGCGAGATAGATCCCGAGAAATACAACCAAATTGTCGTTGCCGATGAGAATACTGTTGAGCATGAGTATGATAGTGAATATCGCGGACAGATACAACATCGAAAAGTAGAAGTAGAACTGATGCCGATGTACGAGGTGTCATACTTGCCTTATCAGAATGGCATAAGTTCGTATCAGGCTTTTTATAAAGAACTTGAGGATTTCAATTTGCAGTATCATCCTCAACACAAACTCATGTTGACTTGTCGCCCGAAACAACTCACGGCAGAGCAGTCGAAGATGTATTTTGCGAACATCGACCAGTTGTCTGCCCAGATACAAGATGCTAAAAATATAAAATCTGTGAAGAGCTTATTGTTTCAGCGTGCTGTAGCCTACACGGTAACACAAAATTACGATGCTGCTATCCAAGATTTGACAGTCTGTATCAGCGAGGACAGTACCTCTTCCGTTACTTTTTGGCAACGTGCGGTGTGCCAGTTTATGATGAATGATTTTAACGCTTCTAAAGGAGTAGATACGCAGTTGAAAGCAGCCAAGACCTTAGATGATTTGAATCACGCCATTAAACTGGAACCTCAAAACGCTTATCTATATTATAATCGGGCTAATTTGTATGCCACTCGGAATGATGACCAATTGGCAATCAAAGATTATACCAAAGCTATTGCCCTTGACAATAGGTTGGCAGAGGCTTATTATAACTTGGGAATCGTACACATGAAGAAAGGTGATCGAGCGGCAGGTATGGCGAATTTAAGTAAAGCTGGCGAACTTGGAATCTATGATGCGTATAGCTTGATGAAGAAGAATCGAACGTCCAAATAATTTGAAAATTATATGGAATTTAGAAAAATATGAGCTCAACTCGAAAGAAAATATTATTTTTGTAGTTGATTCAGATAAAAAACTAATTTGTTATGGTTAAAATCACATTTCCTGACGGTTCTGTTCGAGAATACGAACAGGGTGTCACGGGGTTACAAATCGCCGAGAGCATCTCACCGGCTCTCGCTCGCAACGTTGTATCTTGCGGTGTAAATGGTGAGACAGTAGAGCTTAATCGCCCAATTAACAATGATGCTACTATTGCCTTGTACAAATTCGAAGACGAGGAAGGTAAGCATACTTTCTGGCATACTTCGGCTCACTTATTGGCAGAAGCATTACAAGAACTTTACCCAGGTATACAGTTTGGGTTTGGTCCTGCTATTGAAAACGGATTCTTCTATGATGTGATGCCCAAGGAAGGAACGACGATAAGCGAAACAGACTTTCCTAAAATTGAAGCAAAAATGATGGAACTGGCTAAGAAAAATGAGTCAGTGGTCAGACGAGACATATCGAAGGCAGATGCTTTGAAGGAGTTTCAAGAAGATGGACAAGATTATAAATGCGAGCATATTGATCAAGATTTGGAAGACGGTACCATTTCCACCTACACTCAAGGTCATTTTACAGACCTGTGTCGTGGACCTCATTTGCTATCCACGGGACTTATCAAAGCTGTAAAAATTACCAGTGTAGCAGGAGCTTTTTGGCGAGGTGATGCCAAACGTGAGCAGATGACACGTATTTATGGAATTACTTTCCCAAAGAAAAAAATGTTGGATGAGTATCTTACCATGTTGGAAGAAGCCAAGAAGCGTGACCATCGAAAGATTGGAAAAGAAATGGAACTCTTCATGTTCTCTGAACGTGTGGGAAAAGGATTACCTATCTGGTTGCCCAAAGGTACAGAGCTACGCTTGCGCCTGCAAGATATGCTTCGCAATATCCAGCGTAGATATGGCTACCAAGAGGTAATTACGCCCCATATAGGCAGCAAGAATCTCTATGTAACCAGTGGACACTATGCCCACTATGGCAAAGATTCTTTCCAGCCAATTCACACCCCCGAAGAGGATGAAGAATACATGCTCAAGCCGATGAACTGTCCTCACCACTGTGAGGTGTTTGCTTATAAGCCACGCTCTTACAAAGATTTACCATTGCGCATTGCGGAGTTTGGTACTGTTTATCGATACGAAAAGAGTGGGGAGTTGCATGGATTAACACGTGTACGCTCGTTTACACAGGATGATGCACATATTTTTTGTCGTCCCGACCAAGTAAAAAATGAGTTTTTACGTGTCATGGAAATTATCCAAGCTGTATTCAAAATCTTTAATTTCGATAATTTTGAGGCCCAAATTAGTTTGCGAGATCCAAAGGACAAAGAGAAATATATCGGTTCTGACGAAGTATGGGCTGAGAGCGAGCAAGCCATTATTGATGCCTGCAAGGAAAAGGGATTGGATGCAAAAGTAGAATATGGCGAGGCTGCCTTTTATGGACCTAAGCTCGACTTCATGGTGAAAGATGCCATTGGACGTCGTTGGCAGTTGGGTACTATTCAGGTTGATTATAATCTTCCACAGCGTTTCAAACTTGAATATACAGACGAAGATAACAGTAAACGTACGCCAGTGATGGTGCATCGTGCTCCGTTTGGCTCTTTGGAACGCTTTACGGCTGTCTTGATAGAACATACCGCAGGACACTTCCCATTGTGGCTCACGCCTGATCAGGTAGCTATTCTACCGATTTCTGAAAAGTATAATGCCTATGCACGAAAGGTAGCCAAGCAGTTTGCAGCGCAACAAGTACGGGCAACTATTGATGATCGTAATGAGAAAATAGGTCGCAAGATTCGTGATAACGAACTCAAACGTGTTCCATATATGGTCATTGTCGGTGAGAAAGAGGCTGCAGATGGGCTTGTATCCATGCGTGAACGTGGAGGAGGCGAACAGGCTACTCTCCGGGTAGATGAATTTATTGAACGCATTAACAACGAAGTTGCCCAAATGTTGAAAGCAACAGATATTCATCCAGATGATGAGTAATGGCAGCGGATTAGAATATTGAGAATTAATGGTTGGCTCTGAAACGACCAAAGCTCGTGTTCAGAGCCAGCCTAAAACATATTGTCAAGTTGGTTTCACCGTATGATTGATGGAACAACAAGTTGGCAGTTTGACGATTTTTTTGCGAGAGTGATGCTTTTTGAGGCATCACTTTCTTGCTTTCTGTGCTATTTGTACAGATAGTAACTACAGTCAGACGATAGAGAAAATCGTTTGAGCAACTCTTGTATATATGTCGCATTGGCACGCACTTGCTCCTCGCTGCCGTCATAGCCATTGATAAGTACGACGAGATGTGTAGTACTAAGTGTGATTTTTGTTCGCTCATGGTCTGAGGTCGGTGTTCCCACACCTCCAATGGCATCACGGTACATAGGAAGTCCTGCAATGTTTATCTCACCTCGTCCAATGCCCTCGTACGGCTCTCCTTCTCTCCCTATTCCTAACGTCAGCGTATCTCCCTTGAACTGGTCGGCGTCAAATCCACCAATGCTGTAGCCGTATGCAATGCTCGCCAGATTGATTAAGTCTACGAGGGTGTTAATTTGATATAGCGGTTTATCCTGTAATATACGCCTAATAAGAGCTTCGGCTGCTGGTCGATAACGTGAGGGGTCTTTGCCACATAGCCGATATACTTTCCTCGTAGCTTGTATGCCGCTCATTTCTTTGAGTGATTCTGTATTCAGTGTGTCTTTGTATAGCTGGGCTTTATGATGAATTTCTTGCCATAAGTCTTCGCTATACGCTGAATTTTTCACCGTAGCTTCAACGCAAGCACCGACAAAATCAGGGCACACTTGTTCTATTTCCTTTGAAACGATTATCTCCATGTTGGCAAAGGTACAAAATAATTTGCTATCTTTGCAAATGGAGAAGAGACGAGTTTGCATGGTTGCAACTCCGCCAGTACGGTTGATGCGCTTTACCATGTTCACTTATTGGTGTATGACTCGTCAGCAAAGAAACTTATAAAACACGAAACCTATATGGATATTCAGCAGCGCATGCGCAAATTGGTTGACAGGCTCAACCTCGCATCAGATAATTATTATGGTGGTAAGCCCGAACTAATGACCGACTATGAGTGGGATGCTCTGTTCGATGAGCTGAAACAATTGGAAATATCGAGTGGGGTAGTACTGCCTGATAGTCCTACCAATCGAGTTTCTGATGGAGCAATGAACGGTAAAAAAGAGGCACATGAGTTTCCTGCACTCTCTCTTGCAAAGACAAAACAGCCTGCTGATTTGGTGAAATGGGCAGAAGGAAAGCCTGTTTGGTTGTCGTGGAAATTAGACGGTCTGACCTTGGTTGCTACTTATGATGGCGGAAGACTGTCCAAGGTGGTAACACGTGGAAATGGACATATTGGTACTAACATTACGCATTTAGCAAAGGCGATTGGCGGCATGCCTGCCACCATACCGTTCCAAGGACATACGGTAATACGAGGTGAGGCTGTCATTTCGTATGCCGATTTTGAAGTTTTCAATCTTGAGTCTGATGATGCGTATGCCAATCCTCGCAATTTAGCTTCTGGTTCTCTTACGTTGAAGGATGTCAAGGAAGTGGAACGACGCCACATACAATGGATTCCGTTTACATTGGTCTTTGTAGAGCAAGAAATCGGAACTTGGGGCGAGCAAATGGATTGGCTTGAACAACAAGGTTTTCATCCTGTGGAACGAGAGCGCATCAATGAACCTTCCCTGCCTGTGGTTGAACAGGTGATTGAACATTGGACTGAGAAAGTAACCCAAAAAACAAATCCTTTCCCTGTTGACGGATTGGTAGTGGTGTTCGACGACATTTCTTTTGCTGCTTCAGGGTCGGTAACAGGGCATCATGCCACGCGTGCTGGATTGGCTTTTAAGTGGCAAGACGAAGCTGCAACAACGACACTTCGCCATATAGAGTGGTCGTGTGCTGCCTCCACCATTTCGCCAGTGGCAGTGTTTGCTCCCGTAGAGTTGGAGGGAACAACAGTGCAACGCGCCTCGCTCTGTAACATTAGCGAGTGTAAACGGTTAGGGATAGGTGGTCCTGGTAGTACGCTGTCGGTCATCAAAGCCAATAAGATTATCCCAAAGGTGATACGTGTCATCCAGTCGGTTGGTACATTCGATATACCGAAGAGTTGTCCAGTGTGCCACCACGAAGCTGTGGTGAGGGAGAGTGCTGTGAGTGGTACGCTTACTTTACACTGCACCAACGAGGCTTGTCCTGCAAAACAAATCAAAAAGTTCGACCGTTTTGTGTCCAAGGCGGGAATGAATATAGATGGCATCTCTGAGCAAACGTTGGACAAATTCATCAATCTTGGTTGGATAGAAACCTATGCGGATATTTATCGCTTGTCGGCACATGCCGCTGAATTGGCATTGTTAGAAGGCTTTGGTGAGAAGTCTATGCGTAACATGATGCAGTCCATAGAGAAGTCAAGGACAGTAGAAGCACGCCATTTCCTGTATGCGCTATCCATTCCTTTATGCGGTGTAGATGTTTGCAAACGACTGTTAGAGGCTTATCCTTTAGCAGAATTGATAAGTGTTGCCACCACAGCCACCTCTTTAGAGGCTTTTGCCCACATTCCTGGCATTGGTCCAGAAAAATCGGCTTCGCTTGTTACTTGGTTTCAAGACGATGCAAATCAACGAATTGTTAATGATTTATTGAGTGAAGTGCAAATCGAAGAACCGTCATTGCAGCCACAAGGTGCTCGTTGTCAAGGCATGACTTTTGTGATAACGGGCGATGTGCATCATTATAAAAACCGTGCCGAACTGAAAAGTTACATCGAAAGTCAGGGCGGCAAGGTAACAGGTAGCGTGAGCAAGTCTACCACCTATCTCATCAATAATGATGTCAATTCCACTTCTGGTAAGAACAAAAAAGCCAAAGACTTAAGCATCTCTATCATATCCGAAGATGAGTTTGTAGAGCGGTATGGATGAGACGCTTTTGTTAACTCTATGGGTTAAAATGTCCACTTGGCAGCTAAGGTTGGAATAGCATAGAACTTATTGTTTTGTCCTTTGGCATTCCAAACAAAATTGTTGCTTAGTTCAACCTCTCCACCAATACTTAGGTTGACATCGTTCCAACCTTTTAAGGTGTTAAGATTCAGCCACAACTGAGGTTCGGACAGGAAGATGAGCTTACCATTGACATTTGGGTGATACCATACATCGCAGAAACCACTGAACGTGAGTAGTCCTTTTGCAAGATTCATGCCCCATACTTCGGTGAGCTGAAAGCTGTTGATGGACACCTGTCCCAAATGATTGTTTTTGAAAAAGTATTTATACAACACCTGTACAGAAAACGTTTTGGAGAAATTTCCATTGTGCCAATTCCATGCACCACCCAGTAATGCGGCGTGTTGAAAGCGTGATGAAAAATACGAGTTGTTCGCTCTGCCTGACGATAATCCGCCATTATATTCAGTATGGATGGCCCATTGCTTGTTGTGAGAGATGTTGAATTCACGGGATATTTCCCAATATGCCCCCGCCATACCGTCGGATTGTAAGTCGAGGTCGGTAAACATATAGGAGCTTCCCCATTTGTCAGGCTTGAACATTTCAATGGTAGCGGTTGCTGCTGGTCTGCTACTTAGGTCGTTGTAGAGCTGCTGCCCCCAATCATAGTGCAGCTGAATGTTTTGTGCTGTAGCCAATAAACTGAATCCTGCCAGTAATAAAGTTGTCAAACAGTTCTTTTTCATTGTCGTTATTTTATTTATAATTTTTAGTGAACGAGTTGGTAAAGGTTGATTAACAGACTGAATGTCTTGATTTGAAACTTTACTTTTCCAATGGCAAAGATACAAAATCTTTCACATTATTTAAGAGATAGGGCATAGAAATATTAATCTTTTTTGTCTACTTTTGTATAACTATGAGAATAGACATCATTACCATTCTGCCCGAGATGCTTGAGGGCTTTGTGAACGAATCCATTTTAGCACGTGCACAAAAGAAAGGTCTTGCGGAGATTTGTTTGCATCAGTTGCGCGATTATACCACAGACAAGTGGCGTCGAGTTGACGATTATCCATACGGAGGCTTTGCAGGTATGGTGATGCAATGTGAGCCTATAGACCGTTGCATCTCGGCTTTGAAGGCGGAGAGAGACTACGATGAGGTGATCTTTACCTCTCCCGATGGCGAAAAATTTACACAATCGGTGGCTAACGATTTGTCTCTGAAAGGCAATATCATCATACTTTGCGGGCATTACAAGGGCATTGATCAGCGCATACGCGACCATCTCATTACGCGAGAAATAAGCATTGGCGACTATGTGCTTACGGGTGGAGAATTGGCTGCAGCTGTAATGACCGATACCATAGTGCGCCTTATTCCTGGAGTGATAGGGGATGAGCAAAGTGCATTGAGCGATTCATTTCAAGACAACATGCTCTCCGCACCTATTTATACACGTCCAGCCGATTACAAAGGATGGAAAGTTCCAGAAGTATTATTGAGCGGTAACGAGGCTGTCATCAAGAGTTGGGAAATGGAACAGGCGTTGGAACGAACCAAACGCTTACGTCCCGACCTATTAGAAAACACCTAAACCTTTGTTATCCAAAATCTATAACCTATGATGAATAAATTATTAGTACGACCACAACCTACCTTTCCTGAAGCTGTAAAAGAGGGATGCCAGCGCATTTTCGACTTTACAGGGCGAACACGCCGTTCGAGTTTTTGGTGGTTCATGTTGGCGTATACCGTTTGTTATTTCTTCTTAACCAATGTTTGGAAAGCATTCTTTCCCCTAATGCTCGCTGCTATTTTTGACTTAGGCATGATGTTTTTTGCGCTCGCCATTACCGTGCGACGCTTACAAGACCATGGGTCCAGTAAATGGTGGGCAATTGTTAACTATCTATCAATAACGATTTACACCTTATATATATATGGTAGTGGGATTGGCGAGGCGTTGGTGAACGTAAACTCCAGCGCAACACATTTGACGAACGTTTACCAAGACCCTGTTTTCATGACCACACTTTCCGTTGCACTCATAACGGCTCTTGTCACATTTGTGCTTTGTTTGCTGGATAGTCAGCCCAAGACCAATAAATATGGTGCGTCACCCAAGTATGTTTTAGATTTATAATTACAAATATGTAATAGCTACTGCTATATCAATGATATTAAATTGATTACCTTTTTTACAGACTTAACAATCACTTGATTTGTTCTTTAAGGTCCAAACTTATTTGATATGGTCAGGTTTTTTTATATGATTCACTTCATCATTTAATTTTCATTTTTCTATAATGATTCATGAGTTGCTCGCTTTCCCTTTTATATAAACTATTGTGCTAACTTGTAATTTGTTTAGAATATTGATATTTGAGGGGATAAAAGTGGATAGTGTTATTTATTTTTATATTTTTGCAAATAGTAAAATACATGCTGTATGAAGCGAAAAATATTTTTATTTCTTTTATCTCTTATATCCTTAGAGGGTTTTGCGCAGCTTACGCTGGAGCGTTGTCATGAGTTGGCACGCGGCCAATATCCATTGATTAAGCAGTACGACTTGATTAATCAGAGCAAGCAATATACACTTGCTAATGCACTGTTGGCTTATGTTCCAGAAGTAAAATTCAGTTTTAGTGCCAATGGTTTTACCGATCCTATCAGCTCATCGCCCAAGACTGATGCTATGGGGATGGGAGATATGAAGAATTACCTGCTGAATGGAAGTATTCAAATCAACCAATTGATTTATGACGGAGGTGCTATTTCAGCACAAAGAAAACTCATAAAGGCTCAAGCAGAAGCAGATAAGAAACAATTGGATGTGCGCTTGTACGAAATTAACCAGCGTGTCAATCAATTGTATTTTGGCATTTTGATGATAGATGAACAAAGCAAGCAGTTGAAGTTGTTGCAAAACGATTTGGCTTTAAGTTTGAATACGGTTCAGTCCTTGATGAATGGAGGTCTTGCTAATCAGTCGGATGTGGATGCTGTAAAGGTAGAACAGTTGCGGGCAGCTCAACAGGAAAGTAGCTTGCGCACATCTCGGAAATCCTATATCCAGATGCTTGGTTTGTTTATTGGTAAAGCTCTTGATGAGAAAACGACATTGGATAAGCCCACCCCACTACCTCTTTTCAAACCTCAAGATGTGCAACGTCCTGAGCTGTCTTATTTTGCGGCACAACAAAACTTGCTCGAAACACAGCGAAAGTCGTTGACTGCTCGTCTCTTACCTCAATTGAGTGCTTTTGCGATGGGCATGTATCACAACAAAGTGTTGGATATGATGAAACCGGCAATGTTGGCTGGAGGTATTACGCTCTCTTGGAAAATCTCTCCCTTCTATACGCGTAAGAATGATTTGAGAAGCATAGAGACCAAGAAGTCTATGATTGATCAAGAGCGTGAAACCTTCTTATTCAATATTCATCTACAAAATGAAAAGGAGCAAAGTGTTGTCGAAGATTTGCGTGAAAAACTCAAACAAGATAATGAAATCATCCGTTTGCGCGAAAATATTCATAGCGTATCCGTCACAAAGGTTCAAAACGGCATTCAAACCATCAATGAAATGTTGCGTGATGTGAATGCTGTCAATGAGGCACGTCAGCAAAAAAGCATCCATGAAATCCAACTCTTAGAGGCTATGTATCAGCTCAAAAACATCAATAACAATTAATATGAAAAAGATAGGCTTAACCCTCTTCAGCATCGTGGCACTCTTGTCTGGATGTTCTTCGAACGAACATCCATACGATGCGACAGGAATATTTGAAGCAACTGAGATTATCGTGTTCGCTGAACAAAATGGCAAATTACTCTTTTTGAATGTTCAGGAAGGGACGATGGTGGAAGCGAATCAGCAAGTAGGATTGATAGATACAGTTCAGTTGGCATTGAAAGCTCGACAAGTAGGGGCAACTACGGCATCTATAGCTAATCAGAAACCAAATGTCAACAAGCAGATTGCAGCGCTACAGCAACAATTACAAACTGCGGAAAAAGAGCAAAAACGTTTCGAAGAGTTAGTGAACAGTGGTGCTGCAAATCGTAAACAACTCGATGATGCCACATCGGCTGTAAATGTGTTGAGGCGACAAATAGAGGCGCAAAGAACGGCATTGCACAGTGATAGACGTGCACTCAACTCCCAAATGAATGCCAACGATATCCAAAAACGTCAGATTTTAGACCAGTTAGCGAAGTGTCATATTACGTCACCCATTTCAGGAACCGTTTTGGAAAAGTATGCCGAGCAAGGTGAGTTCGCCTCCATAGGAAAACCATTGTTTAAGGTAGCTGATATGGATAATGTCATTCTTCGGGCTTACGTGACCAATCAACAGTTGCAGCAAGTGAAGATAGGACAGCAAGTCCAGGTCTTTAGCGATTACGGCAATGAGCAACGTGACACTTACCAAGGCAAGGTGGTGTGGATCTCACCTCGTTCTGAATTTACTCCTAAAACTATATTGACCGATGATGAGCGTGCCGATCAAGTGTATGCCGTCAAGGTAGCCGTAAAAAATGATGGCAGAATTAAGATTGGTATGTATGGAGGCATGAAGCTTTAATTGTGATGAACGCTATTGAAGTAAACCACGTCAGTAAACAATATGGTCGCGTCCAAGCGCTCGATGATGTTTCTATCAAGGTCAATCAAGGCGAAATCTTTGGTTTGATAGGTCCAGATGGAGCTGGCAAGACCTCACTTTTTCGTATCATGGCAACGCTCTTGTTGCCCGATGCGGGTACTGTGAGTATTGACGGTTGCGATGTGGTGCAACAATATAAAACCATTCGGCAGCGTGTGGGCTATATGCCAGGGAAATTTTCGCTGTATCAAGATTTAACCGTAGAAGAGAACTTAAAGTTCTTTGCTGACTTATTTGGTACTACAGTAGAAGAGGGATACGAAAGTGTCAAGGCAATTTATTCACAGATAGAGCCTTTTAAACATCGCAAGGCAGGTGCATTGTCGGGCGGAATGAAGCAAAAGTTGGCACTTTCGTGCGCCTTAATTCATCAACCTCGAGTGCTCTTCCTTGACGAACCCACAACAGGAGTAGACCCCGTATCGCGCAAAGAGTTGTGGGAGATGTTGAAAACGTTGAAACAAAGAAACATCACGATTGTAGCTGCTACGCCATATTTGGACGAAATTAAGTGTTGCGAACGTGTTGCCTTCTTAGATGAGGGGAAGGTGAGGGCAGTAGATACCGCCGAAAACATTCTCACCCAATTTGCCGATGTGTTCAATCCCAAAGGATTACAACACCAACAATCGACTGCTGATGCAGCAACTTCTGATATAGAAGAGGTGATAACAGTCAGCCATTTGGTCAAGGCTTTTGGGGATTTCCGTGCCGTTGATGACATCTCTTTCAGTGTTCGTCGTGGGGAAATCTTTGGTTTTTTAGGAGCGAATGGAGCTGGTAAGACAACCGCCATGCACATGTTAACGGGACTCAACAAACCCACCAGTGGTACAGGAACAGTGGCAGGGTATGATATACGGAAGCAATCTGAAGAAATCAAAAAGCACATTGGTTATATGAGTCAACGATTCTCGTTGTATGAGGATATGACTGTGGCACAGAACATCAAGCTTTTTGGAGGAATTTATGGAATGCCACCACAGCTCACCGAACGTAAGTTGGATGAGTTGTTGCAGCGATTAAATTTTACAACACATCGCAACTCATTGGTAGCCTCCTTACCATTGGGCTGGAAACAGAAGATTGCTTTTTCGGTAAGTATCTTCCACGAGCCCGAAGTTGTGTTTTTAGATGAGCCTACAGGTGGCGTAGATCCTGCAACACGGCGGCAGTTTTGGGAGTTGATATACGATGCTTCGGCAAGAGGAATCACCGTATTCGTCACCACTCATTATATGGATGAAGCAGAATACTGTGACCGAATATCCATCATGGTAGACGGAAAAATTCGTGCTATGGGTACTCCCAAAGAGTTAAAACAGACCTATCAACTTGAGAGTATGGACGAAGTGTTTACCCTTTTAGCGCGTGAAGCTACCCGCGGGGAATAACGTAATGGGAAAGACATCATGAATCAATTTATATCATTTGTTATCAAAGAGACCAAACACATTGTGCGTGATCGCCGCACAATGCTCATCTTGTTTGGTGTGCCTGTTGTAATGATGCTTATTTTTGGTTTTGCCATTACTACCGATGTTCGTAATGTAAAGGTGACCGTGGTTACGGCTGTGATGAATCCACGTATTCAGCAGGTTGTTCAACGCATTGATGCTTCAGAATATTTTGTGGTGACACAAACGGTGAGTAACACACAGGAAGCCAAACAACTCTTAGCCGATCATCAAGCAGACATGGCAATTGTGTTCTCAAATGATTTTGCCAATGAGCGATACAGTGAGCAAGCAAGTGTCCAGTTTTTGGTAGATTATACCGATCCAAACATGGCTGAACAGCGCGTTTCTTATATTCAGCAGATAATCATGGACGAGTTGCGTAGTCAGCAAACAGCTCAGCAACAAGCGATAGCCAACACCAAACTGCTCTATAATCCGCAGATGAAGAGTGCCTACAATTTTGTTCCAGGTATCATGGGAATGCTTTTGATGTTGATATGTGCAATGATGACCTCGGTGAGTATTGTACGTGAAAAGGAAAGAGGAACGATGGAAGTACTTTTGGTATCGCCAGTCAAGCCTTTGTATATTATGATAGCTAAGACGGTTCCATATTTTGTGCTTTCCATCTTTATTCTCATTAGTATTTTACTCATTTCAAAATTTATCCTGGCTGTACCCATAGAGGGTAGCGTCATCACCATTTTGGCAGTTTCACTGTTGTATATTGTTTTGGCATTGGCATTAGGTATGCTTATTAGTGTTGTATCCCAAACACAGGTGGTAGCCCTATTGATATCGGGAATGCTGCTAATTATGCCGAGTACCATGCTCTCTGGAATGATTTATCCCATTGAGAGTATGCCCACCGTTATTCAATATATCTCAACGATTGTTCCCACCCGTTGGTATGTGTCGGCTATCAAAAAAGTGATGATTATGGGCGTTGGAGTGGACATGATTTACGAGGAACTCATTATCATGTTAGGAATGACTTTATTGTTTTTAGGCATTGCCTTGAAAAAGTTTAAAATCAGGTTGTCATGACACTGCGTTATCTTATACAGAAAGAGTTTATCCAAATTCGGAACAATCCATTTATTCCGAAGCTCATCTTATTCTTTCCTATTGCCATTATGCTTATCTTTCCGTGGATAACCAATTTGGAAGTGAAGAATATCTACATCTCTGTGGTAGATAATGATCACAGCACCTTGTCTCAACGTTTAGTACAACGCTTGCAAGCTTCACCTTATTTTAAGTTTACGGGTACAGCTCCAACATATCCTATTGCCTTACAGCAGATTGAACGCAATGATGCTGATATAGTATTAGTCATTCCTCCCAACTACGAACGAAATCAGGTGATTGGAAATCCGCAGCCAGTTCTCATTGCAGCGAATGCCGTGAATGGGACAAAGGGCGGTATGGGTTCGTCTTATGTAGCCAACATCGTAAATCAAAATTTGCAGGACTTACAAATCAAGCCAATGAAGTCGCCCTTTTCAACTTTGGCTTTGTTCAATCCACATAAGAACTACAAACTTTTTATGATACCCGCTTTGATGACACTGGTGCTTATAATGCTTTGTGGATTCCTATTGGCTTTGAATATTGTGAGTGAGAAAGAGAAGGGAACGATTGAGCAAATGAATGTTACGCCTGTAAGTAAATTGCAATTCATCTTGTCCAAGATGATTCCTTATTGGTTCATCTCCATGTTTGTTCTTACGGTGTGTATTTTGTTAGCATGGATGGTTTACGGCATATATCCAGCTGGGAATATCGGTTTGATTTATCTCTTGTCCATGATGATGGCGCTGATATTTAGCGGAATCGGTCTGATTATCTCTAATTACAGTGATGCAATGCAAGAGGCCATGTTCGTGATGTTCTTCATTATTATGTTTGTCATGTTGCTCAGTGGCTTGTTTACTCCAGTGTCGAGTATGCCCGATTGGGCACGTAGCATGACTATCATCAACCCAGTTACCTATTATATTGACGGGATGCGAACCGTCTTTATTAGGGGAGGCAACTTTGCAGGGATAGCAGAAAATATGTTCATCTTAATGATTTTTGCCGTTGTTATAGATGTGTGGGCGGTGATAAGCTATAAAAAGATAAATTAGCGGCGGAAGAAGAGAAACTGTTGATGTGTTGAAAGGACACAATTCCTTTCAACAAAAACAGAAGCAATGAAGTAAAATAAATGTGGAGTAGGGAGCGTCAGCATTAAGCCTTTGTTGACGCTCCCATGTGCTTACACTTTCAGTTTGTTGCTACCTGCAGCCTTAAAACTCATGTCTAACACTTTGACACTGTGTGTTAAGGCTCCAAAAGAAATAAAGTCGACGCCAGCTTTTGCGTATGGTATCATGGTGTCGAAGGTAATGCCGCCACTCGATTCGGTTTCACATCTGCTGTTGACCATGGCTACCGCTTTGCGTGTATCTTCGGGCGAGAAGTTATCAAACATGATACGGTCGCATCCTTCTGTCAATGCTTCTTCCAGTTCTTGGAAGTCACGTACCTCACATTCTATTTTCATACCGTCTTTCCCGTGTTCTTTGATATACTGTTTGGCGCGTGAAATAGCATTGTGTACACCACCGCAAAAGTCAATGTGGTTATCTTTCAGCAGAATCATGTCAAACAATCCTATGCGATGATTCATACCGCCTCCAATTCTTACCGCTTCTTTTTCCAGCATTCGCATGCCTGGTGTGGTCTTGCGAGTGTCGAGCACGCGTGTTTTAGTGCCTGCATCGATAAGTGCTTGTTGGTACTTATGAGTCATGGTAGCAATTCCACTCATGCGCTGCAAGATATTGAGCATCAGTCGTTCTGTTTGTAACAAGCTTTGCTCTTTGCCTTTCACGCTCATTACGATGTCGCCCGGTTTCACTGGTGCACCGTCTTGAATATACACTTCAACGTTAAGTGTAGGGTCGAATTTGTGGAATATTTGTTTGGCTATTTCTACCCCTGCAAAGATACCTTCGTCTTTAATAAGTAGTTTACTTTCGCCCATAGCAGTGGCTGGGATACAGCACAACGTGGTGTGGTCACCGTCGCCAATATCTTCGCTGAACGCCAGTTCTATAAGTTTGTCATTAAGTTGATTTACAGATAGCATATTATCGTTTTTATTCTTTTGGTTTTTATCCTTTACAAGCCTAATTGCTTTGATATCTCTAACATCCTGTGGATGGGTTTAATGGCTTTTTTCGCAATCTCAGGTTCAACCTCAACGGTCGGCCATTCGTATTTCAGACAGTTGTACAGTTTGCGCATTGTGATGAGCTTCATATAGCTACATTCGTTGCAAGCGCAGGTACTGTCATCGGGTGGAGCGGGGATGAAAGTCTTTTGTGGTGCCGATTTCTGCATCTCGGTCAAGATGCCACTCTCGGTAGCCACGATAAATTCTTGTGCTTCATCGTGAATACTATAGTTGAGTAATGCCTTGGTACTGCCCACTTTGTCTGCCAATTTCACAACTGGTCCTTTGCATTCGGGGTGCACTAATATTTTTGCATTTGGATGTTGTGCTTTTAATTCGAGAATGCGCTCAACAGAAAACTTTTCGTGTACGTGACAAGCACCGTCCCAAACCAGCATGTCTCTACCCGTGAGTTTGTTGATATAGCTACCTAAATTGCGATCGGGTCCAAATATCATGGGTGTATCTTTGGGGAACGACTCGACAATTTGTCGTGCGTTGCTACTGGTAACTACCACATCGGTCAGTGCCTTGGTGGCTGCTGTGGTGTTGACATAGCTCACCACAGTGTGGTTGGGATGTGCCTTGACAAACTTTTCGAACGCATCGGCAGGACAGCTTTCTGCCAGCGAGCACGATGCATTGAGGTCAGGAATCAAGACCTTTTTATCGGGACATAGTATTTTGTTGGTTTCTCCCATAAAGTGTACACCACACATCACGATGATATCCGCATCGGTTGTGGCAGCTTTCTGTGCCAACGCCAAACTGTCTCCAATAAAGTCGGCTATGTCTTGCACACTTGCTTCTGTATAATAGTGTGCCATGATGAGTGCGTTCTTTTCTTTGCACATCTTCCTTATTTCAGCCTTGATGTCTGTTCCTTCTGGAATGGGTTCATCAATATAGCCCAGTTCTTGCCATTTCTTGTCTACCATTTCTTTTGTATTCTTATGTTTCAGAGGTACGTTTGCTCAACGGAGTACTCTGTGTTTTGTATTTATTGATGCTTGTTTTTACGCTTGCTTATCGGTCGTATGCGTGTTTGGGATAATCTACTGTGTAATGCAACCCGCGGCTCTCTTTGCGCTCAATTGCCTGACGTGTAATGAGATATCCCACATTAATCATATTGCGCAATTCGCAGATGTCGCGTGTAGCCGTCACGCTTTTGAATAGTTTTTCCGTCTCTTCGTACAGTAAGTCAAGTCTATCCCATGCACGTTTCAATCGCAAATCGCTTCGTACGATACCCACATAATTGCTCATGATTTCGCCCACCTCTCTGACACTTTGTGTAATCAAGATGCGCTCTTCGTTGGTCATGGTGCCTTCATCGTTCCATTCGGGTACGTTGGTGTTAAAAGAATAGTGGTCGATAACGCTGACAGAATGCTCGGCTGCTGCCTTTGCATATACTGCTGCTTCGATGAGTGAGTTGCTTGCTAAGCGGTTGCCGCCATGCAATCCTGTACATGAACATTCACCAACAGCGTATAATCGGTGAATAGAGCTTTCTCCATGAAGGTCGACTTTGATGCCTCCACACATATAATGCGCACTGGGACAAACGGGAATATATTGTTTGGTGATGTCTATACCGATGCTCAAACACTTTTCGTAAATATGTGGGAAATGTTTTTTGGTTTCTTCGGCATCTTTGTGTGTCACATCTAAGCACACGTGGTCTAAGCCATGAATCTTCATCTCACGGTCGATAGCGCGTGCCACGATATCACGTGGAGCCAATGACAAGCGTTCGTCATACTTCTGCATAAACTCTTCACCATTAGGAAGTCGCAGAATGGCACCATATCCTCGCATGGCTTCAGTAATCAGGTATGCAGGGTGTGTTTCTGCAGGATTGAAAAGAACCGTAGGGTGGAATTGTACAAACTCCATATCCTTCACCGTTCCTTTGGCTCTATATACCATGGCAATGCCGTCGCCTGTAGCAATAATGGGGTTAGAAGTCATGGCATACACCGCCCCTGTTCCGCCTGTAGCCATCAAAGTTACTTTGCTCAAGTAGGTGTCTATCTTGTTAGTATCGGGATTGAGGATATAAGCACCATAACATTCTATGTCTTGAGTTTTGCGTGTAACCGTTTGTCCCAAGTGATGTTGGGTGATAATTTCCACCGCATAATGGTTCTCTAACACTTTGATGTTTGGATGTTTCAGCACAGCAGCCATGAGTCCGCGTTGAATCTCAAAGCCTGTGTCGTCTTGGTGATGTAGGATGCGAAACTCGCAGTGTCCGCCTTCACGATGTAAGTCATACTCGCCATTTTGCTTTTTATCGAAGTTCACGCCCCAGTTGACTAACGATTGAATGGCCTTTGGTGCATTGCGAACTACCAGTTCAACGGCAGCACGGTCGGAGATGTAGTCGCCTGCAATCATGGTGTCATTGATATGTTTTTCGAAATTGTCAACGGCTAAGTTGGTAACGGAGGCAATTCCTCCTTGTGCCTTAGCGGTGTTGGCCTCATCAAGTGTTGTTTTACAAACGAGGGCTACTTTTCCTTTTCCGCTATTGGCAACGCTCAAGGCGTAGCTCATGCCCGCAATTCCGCCTCCAATAATCAGAAAATCATATTCGTGTACCATAAATTATTTGTCTAATGCTTCTTTTATCAATTGCAAAGATAACGAAAAATAACGAGATATGGCAAACTAAATCTTATTAGTTTGCCATATCTCTTAATGGTTTTAGTTGATTTGTAAATGCTTATAGGAAATGACTTCCACCAATGAAGAAGAGAACGAAGTACCCAAGTATCATACTAATGATACCTACGGTTAGTCCAATCTTCAACATGTCGTTCTGTTTTACCAAACCTGTAGAATAGGCGATAGCATTTGGAGGTGTTGAAATAGGGAGACACATTGCTGACGATGCAGCAATAGCAATACCAATTAAAATAGTTGCTGTACCACCAATAGTGTTCAGTGTGTCACCCATGCCAGAGCAAACTACAGCTAAAATTGGCACTAAAAGAGCGGCTGTTGCTGTGTTTGAAATAAAGTTAGACAAGAAGTAACAAATCAGTCCAGAAAGCATCAAGATGATGATTGGGCTAAATTGGTGGAATGGGATACTCTCAATGGCGCAGTCGGCGAGTCCAGAACCGTTCATACCTAAGCCCAAAGCAAAACCACCAGCAACCATCCAAATGACACTCCAGTTAATGGCTTGTAAATCTTTACCCGTGATGACACCTGTAACAGCAAAGATACCCATAGGAACCATTGCCACGGTATTGGAGTCGATGCCTGTAATATCTCGTGGAATGAGCCAAAGCAAGATGGTTAGAATAAATGTAGCACACACTACCCACATGCGCCATCCATGAGAGATGTGTCCTTTGATTTCTAACTCAATGGTCTTCTGTGTGAATGGGAAAAAATTAAGAATAATGCGCCATGAGATTAAGAGTAACACGATTACTAATGGAAACATGAACGCCATCCATTCTCCAAAGTCAATTCCTAAGTTCAGTCCATCGGGATTGTTGAGCGCCTGTAATGCAATTGCATTAGGAGGAGTACCGATGGGGGTTGCCATACCGCCAAGGTTGGCAGCAACAGGAATACTAAGCGTCAGTGCTATACGACCCTTACCTGAAGCAGGGAGAGCTGCAAATACAGGGGTGAGGAAAGTCAACATCATGGCTGCGGTAGCGGTATTGCTGACAAACATAGAGAAAACGCCAGTGATAAGTAAGAAGCCTAACAAGACATTTTCGCTCTTTTTTCCAAAAGGTTTTATCAGATTCTTTGCTAATAATACATCTAATCCTGATTTCGTAGCAGCGATTGCCAAGATAAAACCACCCAAGAAAAGCATAATAACAGGGTTGGCAAAGGTTGCCATGATTTCTTTTGATTTGAGTAATGTACCAAAAACATCGTTTTCTTCTCCTTTGAAGAAAGCCAAACTATTATTGGAAACGGTGAGACACATAACAGTAATGATAGCTAAAGATGTGGCCCAAGATGGAATAGCTTCTGTAATCCACGATAAAGTGGCGAAAACAAAAATGGCGATGATACGCTGTTGGACGATGGTAAGCCCTTCAATTCCAAAAATGTCGGTTGGTAGATTCCAAACAATGGCGGTCAATATCACAATGCAGATGAATTCAATGAGATTCTTCTTTCGCAACTGACCGCCAAGAATATTAGCATTTTCTTGTTCCATGGTTGTATAAGATTTAAGTTAGTATAATAAGGCAAAGATAAAATAATTTTTGTTTCAAACAAAAGAATTAACATAAAAATGGCGGTTGGAAATGCAGCTCTTTTATTTAAGAGAAATAATTTAACGTGAGTTCGACGAATTTAGAACAGAGCAAGCTGTGTGTCAATAGTCCTTTGTACATTGATACACGGCTTTTTGGGGAACAGGCAATAGGCTGCCATAGCGCCTAATAAATTGACGATGAAATTGTCAAAGCATCTATGTCTGTTGCGCGATATTCTTAAGCTCGTCATTCACAGTTTCTTAAATAATTCTTTTTCTGAGTAAGAGTTTGTCAGAAGCGCTCATCAAAGCTCCTTTCATGTTGCTTTTCAGCTTGGTAATAAGTTGTATTCCATCTACGAACAGCCTTTGGAGAGATTCTTACTGATGTATCCCTTGTCGCCGACCAGCTTGCCATATATGAAATCTACAAAAGCTTTGTATTCCAACGGCTTACGGTCATCAACATCTTCCGGTGTTATCATAAAGTTGAGAAGCTCTCCTTTCTCATTGCAAATCAAATGCAATTTGAAACCGAAGAACCAATCCATGGAGCATTTTCGTCTTTGAGATATACCTTTGAAAACCTTATGAATATGTATTCTTTGGTTCTTGCAGACACGCAGTGGTGTGTTGTCAACAAAACTTATGCCCGTGCATTTTCCTAACAAGACTTTCTTGATAAACAAAGCGAGTGGAATGACAACCTCCCTTTCCAATTCTACTATACGGTTGTATGAGACAACTTTAGGAAACAAATGACGCAGATGCTTACACACTTTTTCAAGATAGAAATGTTTAAAGCAACGATAACCAGAGTCGTGAAAAAGAATCATTATTAGCATGACTTCTGCCTTTGACATCGTGGAATCTCGATGATACTTTCTTTTTTTCAGTAGGCTTTAGCGTATATTTTGCCACCATTGCATCAAAAAACTTGCGAAATCATCTGCCATACAAAATATTTCAGTAACTTTGTCCTTGGTGATCATAGCTATTTTTGTTTGTAATTATTTGTAACTCAATAGCTTAAAGTTATAACAAATTTCGCTAATCACCAAATTTATAGGCACTTATAATTCGTCGAAGTCACGTTATTTTAATTAAACACGATATTCGTTTACTTCGCAGTCGCATCGTTGGTTAATCCACTTACATTATCTTGATTATTAAGTTTGGTGGGACCATGGATGCTTTTCTTTCTGCCAATCGTAAAATTGTATCTAAAATTTATGGCAACTAGATTTTGGAAATTATTCCAAATCGTTTCTTCCTTAAAGTTCATCAAACTATTGTTGGAATAGATGGCAGATGGCTTGGGATTGTGAATATACTGCAATGCCACATATACATTGTTTTTGGAGTAAGATAGCTCACTAAAAACATAGGCCTTCTTCTTTTCCGTTACATCCCCCAATAGATCGGTCATAGAACTTCCTACGTTTCCTAATATGTATTTATAACCATAGAACAACCAAAACTAATCAGAAATATCCGAGTGTAAATCTTTAATTACCAGCATATTCTAAAATTTAACACTTTTCGGTTGCCATTTGTCGCTTCCCAAATTTCCACATATTTTTGAGACGTATTTCTGACGTGGAGAATTTGCGGGGCTTGTTTTTTGTCACACCGTGCAGACAGTTGACAAGGGTTTACAACCGTTTACGACAAGCGACAATAACCGCCCCGATATGCGGAAACAGTCACACTGTGTAGAAAAGCGACAATGGTTGACTTCCGTTCACATCCGTTTACCATTTCAGAGATATAGGATTGAAGAAATGAACCATTAAACGATAAAACGGTATGAAAGCAACCAGAAAATGCAGTTTTTGCGGCAAGTCCTTTGTAACCCGAAGCGGTATGCAAAGATATTGCAGTGAGGCTTGTCAGGCAGAAGCCAAACGAGCCAGAGTGATGCAGAAGAACAACCTCTTCAAAGTCGCCCAACCCTTGATGGAGATACAGCATCAGGAGTATCTCACCTTTTCCAAAGCAGCCATCCTCATGGGCTGTTCCCGACAGTACATTTACAAACTTGTAGCCATCGGCAAGCTGAAAGCCTCACGCATCAGCAACCGCATGGCATTCATCCGCAGAGCCGACATCGAGCAGATGTTGGAGGGCAATCCCTATCACCGCATCCTGCCCGGCAACACCTCCACACCAAGGAAATCATCTTCATCTTCCTTACCTGCCAAAAGAGAAAAAAGGGAAAAGGAAAGCGAAGAAGTGTTGGACTTCTATTCGGGCGAGGAGGTGATGTCCCTTTTTAAGGTAAAGCAGTCATGGCTTTACACTTCCGCCAAGCGTAACCATATCCCCATCTGCCGTATCGCAGGAAAGAACTATTACAGCAAGAAGCATATTGACGAGTTTTTCGGTGTGGCAGTTGATATTAGCGAAATTACCGACTGGCTACTGACCGAGGAGGTGGAGGAACTGTTCGGCATGAAGCCGACCGCACTCCGTGCCTACACCTATCGCCATAAGATACCCACTAAAAGAGAGTACGGGCGTACCTATTACTCCAAATCACATTTGAACGAACTCCGCAGAACTGACCTTGTGAACGATGAACGCTACTATACCGTTGAGCAGGTGCAGCAAATCTATGGTCTTTCGTCAGCCAACATCTGCCATATCGTCAAGGTGAAGCACATCGAAAAGATAAAGGTGGGTGTGAAAAACCTGCTTTTGCGCTCAGATGTGGAGCGTGTCATGGCTGAAAGGAACAAATAACCGTGAAAAATCGGGATTATCGAAAATTATTTCAAAATGATGTATCGTGGAGGTATTCACGGATATTTCACGTTGTTCCTTTGCCATCGGAAACATGGATACAACTCCAAAATGTATACAACCAATTAAAACATAATTATTATGAGTAAATGCAAAACAGTTACCTTGCGTAAGCGCAAGATTAAGAACGGGACACAGTATTCACTATGCCTTGACTACTATCCCGGCTACCGTGACAATGTCACCATGAGAGTGATTACACGTGAAGCCTTAGGAATTTACATCTTCGCCAAACCTGCAAACCAGCAGGAACGGGACTTCAACGCACGCATGATGAAGAAAGCGGTCATCCTGCGCAACCAGCGCTACGAAGCCATTTTCAATGAAAACAACGGCTTTTTTGACAAGACCAAGATGAAGGGCGATTTCCTTGCCTATTTCAAAGGACTGGCTGACCGCAAGAATATCAAGTGGCAGCACGTATACAAGCATTTCCAGCGGTTCGTGAACGGCAAATGCACCTTTGAGGAGGTGGATGTGGATTTGTGCCGCAAGTTCATGGAATACCTGCTTGATGCACCCCAATCCATCCACACCAACCAAAAGCTGCACATCAACTCCGCAGCAGGCTATTGGTCAACTTTCCGTGCCGTGCTGCACACCGCCTACCGTGACAGGAAGATAAAGGAGAACCCAAACGGCTTCTTAGACCGCATCGAGTGCATTCCCACCATCAGGGAGCATTTGAGCCAAGAGGAACTGATACGGCTTGCCGAAACACCCTGTGAGGAGGAGGTCTTGAAAAAAGCTTTTCTTTTCGCCTGTCTTACGGGACTGAGAAAGAGCGACATCAGACAGCTCACGTGGCAGCAGATACAACCATACACCAACGGCAGGATGTTCGTTACCACCCGTATGCAGAAAACCAAAGAAATAGTGCATAACCCCATCAGTGATGAAGCCTATGGACTGCTGGGAGAACGGGGCGAGGGACTTATCTTTGAGGATTTCAAGGACAAGATGCTGCAAGGACCACTCCAACGGTGGCTCACGGCAGCAGGGATAACCAAGAAAATCACCTTTCACTGTACCCGCCACAGCTTCGGAAGCCTGCACGTGGAAATGGGAACGGACATGGCTGTCATCCAAGCCTATCTCGGACATAAGAACATTACCACCACACAAATCTATTCCAAGATAGCAGCGCAGCAGATGTGTCAGGTGGTGGACAAGATAACCTTGAAGCGCAAGGAGGCATAAATGTCTCACATTGACAGGTATTCAGAGGGGCGGTTATGGCTACAAGGCTATAATCGCCCCTCTATGTTTTTGGCTTGATGCCACCATTTATAAGCCCCTCAGAGTATGAAACAGAGTATGATATGATGACATTTCGTGAAATACATTGAAAAAGACCGTTCTAACCGCAAATAACGGGCAGTAATTGGGAAAAATAGCATTAACTTTGCACAAAATAATACAGGAACATTCAATCTCTCAACGAAATATGGAATCATCAATCAAGGACAAATACATCATCTTGGGCTTTGTCGGCTTCGCCATCGTCCTAATATCTTCCATTGCCACGCTGGTAATAGCGGACAGCTTCAACCAAGACAACTTTGTCAGGTGGATAGTATTCGTATGCTGTAACCTGTTGGGATGGTTGCTCTATCTCTCCTTTCAGACACTTATCTTTGATACATACGAAATCTACAAAATCAAGTTCGGCAAGAAAGAAACGATTGCCGAAGCCATAGAGGTGCAGGAAGAACTGTCACAAAATACACTTGAAGAAGCCACATCTGTGCCTGGACCTACATCAGTCCCTGAGCCTGTACCCGAATCATCCCCGACAAAAGAAGAGACACTTATCCAAACACAACCGATAGAGCTTACTATCGCCCCGGATCTTCACGAAAAGAACCGTGCCAATTACGCAAGCAGAGAGCAACGGGAAAAGGAAGAGCGCATCCGCATGGTCATGGAGTATTGCCATTATTACCTGCCTCGCATTGCCGACCAAGAAACCGTGAACCACATCTGTACTGAGGTGGACAAATGGATGAATCTTAACACTTATACCCCGAAGCCCATACAAAGACCGTTTACCAAAGACATCAACAACATTCCACTCCGTCACTTCGTATGGAATATCTCTGAGCGTTTCCTGTACAAGAGATACTACAATGGGGATAACCGTGCCAAGTTCATCAAAGCCCTTTTCCCGAAATCGTTTGCTGATACAGACTTATCAACCATCAAGAATTTCAAGGTAGAGCCGTTAAAGACGGAAATTCCCATTGATGAACCCGAAAACGGCAAACTTGATTTCCACTATCCCGAGGATTATGTGCGGAATTAGGATAATCACGACACCAACGACAACCATCCGGTAACTCATAACCGCCTGTTTTACATCGTTTCCCGAGTAATTTTACCCGTCATTTATGGCTGGGCTTAATTATTCGGGAATTATTTTGCAATGACGTGTCGTGGAGATATTCACGGATATATCATTTCAGTCCTTTGCGCCAAGTCTTACAAAAGAGACGAGTACGCGAATGGAAAAATCAATTCTTACCTTCAACGACCTCCCCGAGGTTGTCGCTCAGCTTCGAGACGAAGTGATGAGCCTGAAAAGCCTGCTCGCCGAGCAGCGCAGTGTGAACAATGCCAAAACGGTGGACACCCACGTGCCCATGTCTGTGGACGAGGCAGCAGAGTATTTAGGTATCCCTAAGGGTACGCTCTACATGAAACTGTCAGAAGGGACAATCCCTGCCACCAAGCCCGGCAAACGCTATTGCCTTTACCGTGACGAACTGGACAAGTGGCTGGAAACCGCCCGAAAGAATCCCATACCGTTGTCAGACGAGGAACTGAACAAGTCCTTATCCTCTTCCCACCGTCGCAAGCCCAACCCACGTAACTGGTGAATGATATGGAAGAGGATAAGAACTATATCAACCTGATACGTGGCGACCTCACAAAAGCATCCCAAGCGCATAACGGTATGCCCGACAGTGTAGGCATGATGAATATCAAGACGGCAAACCAAACCATTCTTGAAGCATCGTTATTGCCTACGCCCCGTGCGCTGTGGGACAGCTTTTGGTACGAGGGGGAACTCTCCTGCTTGTTTGCCGATTCCAACGTGGGCAAGTCCATCCTTGCCGTGCAGATAGCCGACCGCATCGCCCGAACCGACAATGTGCTGTATCTGGACTTTGAACTGTCCGAAAAGCAGTTCCAGCTCCGCTATACCAACGAGCATGGAGAGCTCTACACCTTTCCCGACAAAATCTATCGGGTGTCTATTGACTGCAACCAGCTTTTGGATGCCAACTTTGAGGAAGCTATCATAGGCGGCATTGAACAGATGGCTGTGCAGACCGACTGCAAGATTTTCATCATTGACAATCTTACCTACCTGTGTTGCGCCATGGAGAAAGGCGATGCCGCAGGACGGCTGATGATTCAGCTGAACAATCTCAAAAAGAGATATGCGCTCTCTATCCTTGTCCTGGCACATACGCCCAAACGCTCTTTGGATTGTCCCATCACATCCAACGACCTTGCCGGAAGCAAACGGCTCTACAATTTCTTTGACAGCGTGTTCACCATTGGAAAAAGTGCCCAAGACGGAGGGCTTCGCTATGTGAAGCAGCTTAAAGTGTGCTATGGCACGTTCTCTCATGATGCGGATAATGTAATCGTTTACGAGATTGACAAGGTGGATGCTTTCTTGCAGTTCGTGTTCAGGGGCTATTCCACGGAAAAGGAACACTTGAAAAAATTGGGCGACAATGAATCAAGCCAAAGGGATTGCCAAATTCTGCAACTCTCCCAATCGGGCAAGTCCGTCAGGGAGATAGCCTCACAGGTGAATTGTGGCAAGTCCACCGTAAACCGTATCATCCAGCGCAGCAAAGAGAGTAAAAACGCAGGTGTCCCAAGTGTCCCACTGTCCCAACCCTTAGAGTGTGGGACAATGGGACAGGATGGGACAGCCGACAATCAACCATCAAAAACGGACTAAGCTATGGGCAATTATTCATTACAGAAGTATAAAGGAACGGCAACACGGCATACCTGCCCCAAATGCGGAGACAGGCATTCTTTCGTCTATTACGTGGACGAAAATAATGTGCCGTTGCATCCATCGGTCGGCAGATGTAACCACGAAAGCGGTTGTGGGTATCACTACACTCCGAAAGAGTATTTTCAAGAGCATCCTGAACACAGAACTACCAATGATTTCTCTTTTGACAGGCAAAGAGCAGAGCAGAAGAAAGTGAAGCAGCAAAGTAAGCCGACAGCCATCGGCTATATTCCCCCTCACTATGTGGAGAAGTCGCAAAGCGAGCGTAGCAATTTCTTCCGTTTCCTCTTCACACTCCTTACTTCCTACTATGGCGACAAGGCGAAAGAGGTGTTGAAGCGGTTGTTGGAGGAATACCGTTTGGGGGCTACCCGTGACGGCTCTGTTATCTTTTGGCAGATAGACAGGACGGGCAAGGTACGCACGGGAAAGGTGATGCAGTACAATCCCGAAGACGGACACCGTATCAAGGGAGGACAGACATCGGCAGTGAACTGGATACACAGCATATTGAAAAAGCAGCGTGTGTTGGCAGAGGATTGGCAACTATCCCAATGCCTTTTCGGGGAACACTTGTTGAAAACGCATCCCGACAAGGTGGTGGTCTTGGTGGAATCCGAGAAGAGTGCCGTTATCGGTTCTGCTATCTTCCCCGATTATGTATGGCTGGCTACGGGTGGTAAGAGTCAGATGAGAGAAGAGAAACTCCGTGTACTGTCAGGGAGAACCGTGCTTCTCTTTCCCGATGCCGATGCTTATGCCGAGTGGAAACAGCGAGCCGAGAGCATGTACTTTTGTAAGGTGGTGGTTTCGGACATCATCGAAAGGAATGCCACCCCGAAACAAAAAGAAGCCCATATCGACATAGCCGATTGGATTATCTTTCAGATACGGGAGGGCAAGGTGATGAGTACAGCCAACCACTTGGTCGAGGCTGAGAGAATCCTCCAGCGGATGATAGAGAAGAATCCCGTCCTGCAAAAACTGATAGACGATTTAGACCTTGTGCTGGTCGGTGCATCTCCAATCGGCAACGATGATGAAAAACCTCCCTGACGGAGGAGAGCGGAAGCCGTAGGCTGGAGTTTGCAGACAATGGCTTGCCATTGATATAGCCCACTATAACTACACGCTCCGCTTACGTAGTTGTGGGCTCTCCCGAGGGGATTAGGGTTTTACCCTAATGACCCACTCAGGGCGTTTCTCCCCTGAGAACCCAGAGCAAAGAGTGACCCTCTCTTTGCAATCTCCGCTTATGGGTTGCACCCCTAAGAACCCCATGCGTTTACGGACAGCGGAAAAGCAAACAATAAAGTACAAACCCAAAAAACAAGTATCTATGGCAACAAAATCAAGCATACATATCAAGCCCTGCAATATCGCATCGAGTGAGGCTCACAACAGGAGGACTGCCGAATACATGCGCCACATCGGAGAGTCCAGAACCTATGTGGTTCCAGAACTCTCCACCGATAATGAGCAGTGGATAAATCCCGACTTCGGCAGTCCGGATTTGCGGATGCATTATGACAATATCAGACAGATGGTAAAGGAAAAGACCGGACGTGCCATGCAGGAAAAGGAGCGTGAACGCAAAGGCAAGAACGGTAAAATAGTCAAGATTGCGGGATGCTCCCCCATACGTGAAGGAGTGCTGCTTGTCAGGTCGGACACCACACTGGCAGACGTGCGTAAATTCGGTGAGGAGTGTCAAAGACGCTGGGGAATCACACCGCTGCAAATCTTCCTGCACAAGGATGAAGGGCATTGGCTGAACGGTCAGCCGGAAGCGGAAGACAGGGAAAGCTTCAAAGTCGGGGACAGATGGTTCAAGCCGAACTATCATGCCCATATCGTTTTCGACTGGATGAACCACGAAACAGGAAAGAGCCGAAAGCTCAATGACGATGACATGATGCAGATGCAGATCCTTGCATCCGACATCCTGCTGATGGAACGCGGGCAGTCAAAGGCTGTCACTGGTAAGGAGCATCTGGAACGGAACGACTTTATCATTGAGAAGCAGAAAGCTGAACTGCAACGCATGGATGCAGCCAAACGGCACAAAGAAGAACAGATAAATCTTGCCGAGCAGGAACTGAAACAGGTGAAATCAGAAATACGCACTGACAAGTTAAAGAAGACAGCCACCACGGCAGCGACAGCCATAACTAGTGGAGTTGCTTCTCTTTTCGGGAGTGGAAAACTGAAAGAACTGGAACGTGCCAACGAAAAACTGCAAGACGAGGTTTCAAAACGGAACACCAATATTGAAAAATTGCAGAGCCAAGTACAGCAGATGCAGAAACAGCATGATACGCAAATCCACAATCTCAGAGAAATGCACAGGCAGGAACTTGACATGAAAGAAAAAGAACTGTCACGGCTCGCCAGAATCATAGACAAGGCTTTCAGGTGGTTTCCGATGTTCAGGGAAATGCTGCGCATGGAAAAGTTTTGTGCCATGCTGGGATTCTCTAAAGAAATGACTGAAAGTCTTATAGTCAAAAAAGAAGCCCTGAAATGTAGCGGTAAAATCTATTCCGAGCAACACAGGCGGAACTTTGATATAAAGGATGATATTTTAAGGGTGGAAAATGACCCTGACGATGAAAGCAGGCTGAACCTGACAATAAACAGGAAGCCGATTGCCGACTGGTTCAGGGAGCAATGGCACAGGCTTAGATATGGAGCAAGAGTGCCGCAACAGGAAGAAAGAAAAAGTAGAGGATTCAAATTATAATAGAAGCAATTTGATTAGTAATCTAAAAGCACTCCGATAACGATTAGAGTGCTTTTAGATTGTTTATCATTAATTATCAAAGCAAGTGCAGTTTAAGATTTTACTGAAGTTTGCATTAATAAAGAATATACTACAGCTGATATATGCGCAACATATTGTGACGCTTGTGATTCATTTCCCTTGAAATCCTTAACAAATACCGCTAAGGTATAACTGATATTATTAGGCAGACATATATAGGCAACATCATTGTGAGCTGCAAGAACACCATTTTCATTAACATCACCTGAACCTGTCTTATGCGCTATAACAACCCCTTCTTTATCAAGAAGTGGAGCTGCTATCCTATCTACACCTGTTTTGCATTCTTTTAACGTATTCTTAATGAAACTTTGTTTCTCATCATCGATAAGACCTTCAGTAAACAAACGATTCATCAACATTGCAGCACCAAGAGGAGATGTATAGTTAGAGTAAGCCTTGTTATGGTCAGCCGACATTTCCTCTTCCGTATAAGCTATCTGAAAACTTGAACGAGGAATGAGTGTGGCTATAAAACTATCTGTTTGAGCGACATTAACCATATCCTTAAACATAAGGTTGCTTGCATTGTTGTCACTCTGAGTAAGAGTATAACGCAGCAAATCTCTCACTGTCAATGATATGACTGGCCCTGAATAATCTTTCAGCATAGGACTCCAAGTCTTTGGGTCAAGTTTATCCCTATTTATATTTACTAAGGTATCAAGTGAAATTCCTTTATTGTCAAAGTCATTACAAAGAGCTAATGCCTGATGAACCTTAAACACACTCATCATAGGATAAACACTCTTATTATTGACCTTAACCGTATCTCTGTTATTAACAATAACCGCCACACCAATTTCGCCAGGACAAGCTGAGACAATTTGAGAAATGCTATCAGTCAAAACATTTGTTAAAGGAGGATTTGCGCTATCTTTTGTCGCTGATTTATGGAACAATGAAAATACCAAGATGAAAATGCAAACTAAAGCTATACTCAAAACTACGATTTGTTTTTTTCTGTTTTTTTCCATGTTTATATTATTTATATTTGTTTGACGAGAATATCTTTATTTGCCGACAAAGGTACATAACTTCTATGTTGCTTTCCAAATAATTGGAAAATATTTGTAATTTATTAACTGTTCATTATCATTCACTTAGCGTGAAGTTTATTAGTACGATGACTTTAGAAGAAGCAACAGCCACCAGCCCGGCATGGGAACACCGGGT
>NZ_QFFX01000060.1:0-15855 GCF_023522295.1 Prevotella sp. TCVGH
CTAAGTGAATGATAATGAACAGTTAATAAATTACAAATATTTTCCAATTATTTGGAAAGCAACATAGAAGTTATGAAGCAAGTTTTTAGATTAGCATTACCTTCTATCATTTCTAACATTACCATACCTCTCTTAGGGCTGATAGATTTGACAATTGTAGGTCACATGGGTGATGTTGTCTATATTGGCGCCATTGCCATTGGTTCCATGATATTTAATGTGATGTATTGGCTTTTCGGATTCTTACGAATGGGAACGAGTGGCTTAACATCGCAGGCTTTAGGGAAGAGAGATTTTACAGAAATAATGCGTCATCTCTTTTGTTCGTTATTGATAGGATTTATCATTGCTTTTTCTTTTATTATTTTTCAAACACCCATACGTTGGCTTGCATTAGAGTTGATGCATCCATCGTCACAGATTGCAGAACAAGCAACAATTTATTTTTCTATTTGTATTTGGGGCGCACCAGCTATGTTAGGGCTGTATAGTATGACAGGTTGGTTCATTGGAATGCAGAACACGCGTGTTCCAATGGTTGTGTCCATCTTTCAAAACATTATCAATATCATAGCAAGCCTCTTCTTTGTTTATGGGTTTGGAATGAAAGTTGATGGGGTAGCCTTCGGCACTCTTATTGCCCAATGGTCAGGATTTGTGGCCGCCATATGCTGTTGGTATAGATATTATAGGCGTTTGAATCGCTACCCTTGGACACACAAGTTATTAAAGAAAATTGATTTGAAGCGTTTCTTCAAGGTCAATACAGATATCTTTATAAGGACCTTATTTTTAGTTGGAGTTAATTTCTTCTTCATTTCTGCGGGTGCTCGCCAAGGCGACATCATTCTGTCAGTGAATACTTTACTGATGACCTTATTT
Organism: Prevotella sp. TCVGH; assembly: GCF_023522295.1. Classification (NCBI taxonomy): domain Bacteria; kingdom Pseudomonadati; phylum Bacteroidota; class Bacteroidia; order Bacteroidales; family Prevotellaceae; genus Prevotella; species Prevotella sp. TCVGH. Next base: position 883 of record NZ_QFFX01000060.1, read on the forward strand.
ACTTTGTTCTCGTACGTCATGGACGGATTTGCGTATGCTGGTGAAGCATTAACAGGTAAATATTTTGGTGCTAATAACAAGATAGGATTTGACAAGGTGTACAGAAGTTTGTTTGCTTGGGGCGCAATTATGGCACTGACTTTTACTTTAGTGTACGCTTTGGGTGGTCATCACTTCTTATTATTGCTTACAAATGAACGTGATGTCGTTGCGGCTGCACAAGACTATTTTTGGTGGGCTGTGTTTATTCCTATAGTAGGCGTTTCCGCTTTTATTTATGATGGCATTTTTATCGGACTGACAGAAACAAAAGGTATGTTGGTATCTTCTGTCATTTCTGCGATTGCCTTCTTCATCTTCTTTATCTCACTGAAGCAATTATGGGGTAATCATGCTTTATGGCTGGCATTTCTGGTGTATTTAGCTCTTCGTGGTTTTATTCAGTGGATATTATATAGAAATACGATTCCATGGTCAAGAATCTCATCTAAATAATTAAACATAATGTTTTTATAAACTGCCAAAATATTATATCTTTGCATTATGGAGTTTTTATTTTTATCAGTTGGACTTATTTTTGGTGGAGTTTTTATCTTTTTGTTGATAAACGGTAAGAAAAAAGCTATTGAAACACAATTGTTTTTGGTCAAACAGCAAATGGAGCAGGAACAGTTGGGTAAGCAAGATTTGGAGAAACGTATAGAACTTTTACAGGAAGAGAAGGACTCGCTGCAAAACAAAATGATTCAGGGACAGATAGATTTCCAGCGTGTATCTTCAGAACTTGAATCGCAAAAAATATTCCATTCCAAAGAATCGGAAATGCGTCGTGAACAGTTTGAGCAACAACTTAAAACTGTTCAAGCTCAATTTTCTAATTTGGCAACGCAAATATTAGAACAGACATCTGAGCGTTTGAAATTGACAAACTCAGAGTCATTGGAGCACATCACGAAACCACTGAAAGTTAATTTGGAGCAATTGCAACAAGCTATTCAACAAACAAATCATGAATCTATCAAAAACACAGCATCCCTGACACAGCAACTCAAAGAAATGAGTTTGCAAACAGAAAAAATAGAAAATTCGGCACATCAATTAACAAATGTCATACGAGGCGGTAATCAGGTTCAAGGCTCGTGGGGAGAGCGCATTCTGACAGACATCTTGGAAACACAGGGATATATTGAAGGAGTCGATTATGATATACAATATACCCTTACCAACGAGAAAGGAGATGCCGTTAGAAATGACGATACAGGAAAACGAATGCGCCCTGATGTGATTTTGCATTATCCTAATAATGAGGATGTTATTATAGATGCCAAAATGTCGATAGACGCGTATTACAAATATGTGCAGACAACAGAAGAAGGCCTAAAGAGAAAATATGCTACAGATTTGGTCAACAGCATTCGAACTCAAGCTAAAAATCTATCAAAAAAAGACTATAGTAGTTATGTTCAAGCACCTCGAAAAGCGATAGATTTCGTAATTATGTTTGTTCCCAATGAGGGTGCGCTACAATTGGCATTGGCTACCGAACCTCGCTTGTGGGGAGAGGCCTTTGAGAAGCAAGTATTTATTACAAGTCAGCAAAACCTCATGGCGATTCTAAAGATGATTCAAATAGCTTGGCGACAATATACACAAACAGAAAATCAGAAGCGAGTTTTTTCTTTAGCAGAGGAGTTGTTGAAAAGAGTAGGGGAGTTTATCAAACGTTTTGATAAGATTGATACGGATATTATCAACCTTCGTAAACATTATGACGAAGCGTATAATAAAGCATACACAGGAAGACAAAGCATTGTGCAGAAAGCCAACGAACTAAAAGAGTTGGGTGTGAAAGAGAGTGCCAACCAAGCCATACCTGCAACTAAGCCCGATTTACAAACTATCACAAATAACGAAGAATGAAAATAAATAAGAAAAAGCTACTGTTTGTCTGTCTTGGTAATATTTGTCGTAGTCCAGCCGCAGAAGGTGTGATGAAGTCAATTATCAATGCAAACAAAGCCAATGCGAATTATGAAGTTGATTCAGCAGGTATTGGCAATTGGCACGTGGGGCAGCTCCCTGACTCAAGGATGAGAGTTTGTGGATTGAAAAGAGGATACGTGTTTAACAGTCATGCAAGACAGTTCACAAAATCAGATTTTCAATATTTCGACTACATCTTCGTCATGGATCAAGAAAATTATCGACAAATTACTTCGCAGACTCAAAATGAAGACGAACGCAAAAAAGTATTGATGCTGGCTGACTACATAACGCAACATGCAAATGTAAAAATAATTGCTGATCCATATTATGGTAACGAAAAAGATTTCAACAATGCGCTTGATTTAATAGAAGATGCTTGCCAACAATTATTTGTGGCATTAGAGACTTCATAATAAGTACACAAATGCAATCTGAAGATAGCATTTATGAACCAATTGTTTTGTAGATATTTAAAATATTGTTATTTTTGCAAATAGTTTAATTAATTATTGAATATGAGTGTAAAAAGAGTTTATACCTTCGGTAATGGAAAAGCAGAAGGTAAGGCAGATATGAGAAATCTGCTGGGTGGCAAAGGCGCAAATCTTGCCGAGATGAACCTAATTGGCGTACCTGTTCCTCCAGGATTTACGATTACGACAGATGTTTGTAATGAATACTTTGAAAAAGGTAAAGAAGAAGTTGTTCAACTCCTGCAAGAGGATGTCATCAAGGCTGTGAAGCATATTGAGACATTGATGAACTCAAAATTTGGTGATGTTGCCAATCCGTTATTACTTTCGGTTCGTTCTGGTGCTCGTGCATCTATGCCAGGTATGATGGATACTATCTTGAATCTTGGATTGAATGATCAAGTGGTAAAGGGATTGATTCAGAAGACTGGCAATGAACGTTTTGCATACGACAGCTATCGCCGTTTTGTACAAATGTATGGCGATGTGGTTTTAGGTATGAAGCCCGTTAACAAAGAGGATATCGACCCCTTTGAAGCGATCATCATGGATGTAAAAGAAAAGCGAGGTATTCTTCTTGATAATGAACTGACTGTTGACGACTTGAAACAGTTGGTAGTTCGCTTTAAGGAGGCAATTAAGAAACAAACGGGTAAAGCTTTCCCCGATGACCCAATGGAGCAGCTGTGGGGAGCTATTTGTTCAGTCTTTGACAGTTGGATGAACGAGCGCGCTATCCTCTATCGCAAGATGGAAGGTATTCCTGCAGAGTGGGGTACCGCTGTTTCTGTAATGGCAATGGTCTTTGGTAACATGGGTAACACTTCTGCAACAGGAGTTTGTTTCTCACGTGATGCAGCAACTGGCGAAAATCGTTTTAATGGCGAGTATCTTGTAAATGCACAAGGAGAAGATGTCGTTGCTGGTATTCGAACTCCGCAACAGATAACCAAAGAAGGAAGTTTACGATGGGCTAAGCAACAGAATATAGAAGAAGCTGTGCGTGCCAAAAATTATCCTTCAATGGAAGAGGCGATGCCTGAGATTTATGAACAACTGAACAGTATTCAAGACAAACTTGAAAAGCATTATCACGATATGCAAGATATGGAGTTTACTGTTCAAGAAGGAAAGCTCTGGTTCTTGCAAACTCGCAATGGTAAACGTACTGGAACAGCCATGGTTAAGATTGCTATGGATTTGCTTCACGAAGGAGAGATTGATGAAAAAACTGCTTTGTTACGCTGTGAGCCAAATAAACTTGACGAGTTGTTACACCCTGTATTTGATAAGGTGGCTCAGAGTACAGCCAAGGTATTGACAAGAGGACTGCCAGCTTCTCCAGGAGCAGCATGCGGTCAAATTGTATTCTTCGCTGACGATGCGGTCAAATGGCACGAAGATGGCAGACAAGTGGTTATGGTACGTATGGAGACCTCGCCAGAGGATTTAGCAGGTATGAGCGCAGCTGAAGGTATTCTGACGGCTCGCGGCGGTATGACTTCACACGCTGCCGTTGTAGCACGTGGTATGGGCAAGTGTTGTGTCTCTGGTGCTGGAGCCATTAGTGTGAATTACAAAGAACGCTTGGTAGAAATCGATGGTGTTATCTTACGTGAAGGTGATTATATTTCTATCAATGGTTCTACGGGTGAGGTTTATCAAGGTCAAGTAGAAACAAGAGCCGCTGAGGTAACAGGAGATTTTGCAGAACTAATGAAGCTTTGCAATAAATATACAAAACTGGTGGTTCGTACCAATGCTGATACACCCCATGATGCAGAAGTGGCTCACAACTTTGGCGCAGTAGGAATTGGACTCTGCCGTACAGAACACATGTTCTTTGAAAACGAAAAGATTAAGGCCATGCGTGAAATGATTTTGGCTGATTCGCAAGAAGGACGAGAAAAAGCGTTAGAGAAGCTATTGCCTTATCAAAAGCAAGACTTTTACGGTATCCTCAAGGCAATGGACGGACATCCAGTGAACATTCGTTTGTTAGATCCACCGTTGCACGAATTTGTGCCTCATGATTTGGCAGGTCAAGAAGTAATGGCTAAGGATATGGGCGTAAGTGTACAATACATTCAGAACCGTGTCAATAGTTTGAGTGAGCTTAACCCAATGTTAGGACATCGTGGATGTCGTTTGGGAAACACCTACCCAGAGATTACTGCCATGCAAACAAGAGCAATCCTCGGTGCTGCCATACAGCTGAAGAAAGAAGGATTTGATCCTCGCCCAGAGATAATGGTGCCACTCATCGGTATGGTCAAAGAGTTTGACGTTCAAGAGGATGTGATTCGCTCAACAGCCAAAGAACTCTTCGAAGAAGAAGGTGTTGAAATTCCATTCCACATTGGAACAATGATTGAGATACCGCGTGCAGCCTTGACAGCAGATCTCATTGCCAAACGTGCGGAATACTTTAGCTTTGGCACGAATGACCTAACTCAGATGACGTTTGGTTATAGCCGAGATGATATTGCCAGCTTCTTACCTGTATATTTGGAAAAGAAGATTTTGAAAGTAGATCCTTTCCAAGTACTTGATCAACGTGGCGTTGGACAGTTAATTAAAATGGCTGTAGAGAAAGGACGTTCCACACGTAAAAACTTGATGTGTGGTATCTGTGGTGAGCATGGTGGTGAACCATCGTCTGTTAAATTCTGCCATCGTGTAGGACTTGATTACGTGAGTTGCTCACCTTTCCGCGTACCTATTGCCAGATTAGCAGCCGCGCAGGCAGCAGTCGAGGAATAGGGAGAAGAAACTTTTGTAAATATGTTTAGGTAGTCTTGCATTCGCAAGGCTACCTCAAACGTAAATATGAGGACAATAAAGATATGTTATCGAGATTTTTAGTGATTATTTTTAGTCTTATTTTGGCTACAAATACTTATGCCGAAAGAGGTGCTAAGGTTGGAAATGTCACCATGGGAATGGATTACGAGCAAGCACTTGATTCTATACGGACAGAATTTGGAAAGCCTAACATGGTGAACCAAGATACGGTATTGTTCAGAAATTTATCTTATAGAGGATTTGTTTTTGATAAAGTATTGTTTAAATTCAAAGCCGCCAAGTTCAATGAAGCCCGTTTTTTTATCTATGCAAAAAATAAAGCTGCAGCTGTCAAAGATTTAAGTAGGTTGTCAGAAGCTTTCAAGAAAAACTACTCTCTTGCAGAAGATTATGAAGATGGTTTGTACTTTTACAAAGGTGGGATATCTCCTAAGGGGATAGGGCACTTGTTCACTATTTCAGTTGCAAAGAGACAAGGCAACTGGAATACGGAATTAACGTTTGGCCCTTTTTAGAAGATTTTTCAAATCTAATCACGATTTTCTATGCATGCAAATGAAGCTTAACTGGGATATTGAAAGATTTAATTTATGTTAGAAAACATAATATATCCATAGAAAACTTGTAGGTAACAATAATATTTGTACCTTTGCATTGTGTTTTTCATGGTATTAGATTATTAAGGTTAATGAAGATTGATTGTCGTGAGACAATCAATTTTTTTTGGTATTCACTCTTTTCTACAGAGGGGTAGAACGATGCAACACAAAAGCGTTGTAGTATAAAATGAATGGGGATGTTACATTCACTATTCGTTATTTGCTCACAAACTCGTCAAATTGTTTGTTCACTTGAAGCATCCAGTCAGGAAGTTTCGCGATTGCGTTATCAATCAATTCCTTTGGCATGGTTTTGTAAAAAGCGTATGCCATGGGACCAGAAATGGCAGCCAAAGTGTCTGCATCACCGCCTAAGGCAATTGCCAACTTCAAACAGTCCGCATAATCTGCGCTTTCTAAAAAGCAAATAAGGGCAGTAGGGACAGTCTGTTGGCAGGTCTCATCAAAGTCATAGCTGGGTTTTATACCTTGATAGGTCAAGTCCGACCAATTTGGGTAGTATTTTTCGAGCACATGCTCGCGAATAAAATCTTTGTTTTGCCCTTGCATACCGTAGAATATAGCCAAAGCAGTTGCTACTGCTCCTTTAACTCCCTCGGGATGATTATGGGTAGGCATCGCCGTCAGTGTAGCCAGTTCTATACATTCTTTGGCATCCTTAGCCATAAATCCAGCCGATGAAACCCTCATGGCACTGCCATTGCCAAAGGAATTATACGGAGGTTGAATATCATTGGAAATCAGCCATCTTGCAAATCGTCCGCCAAATCCACGATACAAGTCTTCACGGCATCTCTTCCAAAGGTTTTCAGCCATATTCAAATTCTTTATAAGTGCTTCCGCACATGCAAACGTGCAGACAGTATCATCGGTATAAGTATTCGATGTAAGTAGTAAATCGACCGCATTATAATTTTTAGTTCGATTTTCAAATTCGTAAGGCATTCCTGCGATGTCGCCAATTGCAGCGCTTAATAGTAGATTCTTCATAGTCAATATTTTTTGTTTAGCATTCAAAATCTTTGCTGTCAATGCCTGAATTTCTCTTCAGAATCGAGAAATAATAAAACTCACTTTTGCAACACTTGTCATGTAAGACTCACATTGTTAATTTTACGGAGCAAACACACTCTCTTCCTCTCAATTGATAGTTATAGGTAAATGTATTGACAGAGTTGTAGATGGTATATCCATATTGTTGTTGATTCAAAATGTTTCTGATGTCAAGAGAAACCTTGACAGCTTTTTTTCGATAGGATAATCCCATATCCAAAAGACTCATGGTCTTTGTTAAATCTTTCGTCAATTCATTCTTCACAATATCAGCAGAAGTGTCGAATGTGAAGCCATCGAATGGCATGATTTTCAAGGACACCTTGTGCTGCTGACTTAGATAGCTGTTGCTCTGATACTGGGTGGAAAGATAAGTCTTAGCAAACATGCCATGATAATTTAACTCCACATACTTACAGGGTTGTGAAGTTAGTTTTGGAGCGAAAATCCAACTCTTCCAGGTGTATTTCTGCTGAACATCATTCTGCAAAGTCGTTTGTCGTTTCCATTGGTAAACACCATTTACTGAAATTTTGGTCTTGATAGGCTCTATAAATTTGGTGATACCGATTTGCTCCATCAAACTTCTTCCTGTATTTGAGGCGTATATTTTCGACATGGTGACGAGCGTTGAGCTTGCGTCTTGGTTCAAAAGCAAGTTGTTCTTTTCCTGATTATAAAGAAAATCTACATTGAGAAACCACATTTTCAGTGGTATCTTATAGTCGTAATGAAGCGAGGCATTCAAACTTTTGTTGTCTGCCAATATGCCAGAACCAATTTTCAACGAGGTGTTATTGACTCTGACAGGTGCTTTTAAGAAGTCCAGAATGTCGCCAAAGTTACGGGCATAGAATAGGTTGGTACGCAGCACAGAAAGGGAGCTTACCTTATAGTTGCCATACACGCTTGGGCAAATGGAATAATACCAAGAGCCAGACGATGATGCCGCCATGTGGTCTCTATGAGCTATATAGTCTATGCGCATCGGTATTCCCAATCGAAAGACATATCTGTATTGCGGATGCGAATACTCATATTGTGGTGCCAACGCCATTTTAAAGTGTTGCATATTCACGTCGTTGCCTTCATCTGTCGGCTGCAAGTTCGTCTTCACCTTATCTACATAGTAGTTCAACAACAATGGCAAATAGATGCGAGAGTTGAGATGTTTCTTCGATACAGAGATGGTATTCTCTGTTTGGAACTTTTGTCCATTGGCATTTTGCACCACACCATCGGCAGTTTCCTTGTCAAGCGTTATCTTTCCCATAGGCGAACCTTGATATGACATGATAGATGTAACCGACCAACGCAAATTCTTGTGATACCACAAGGTGGAGAACTTGTTGTTCACATGAAACTCTCGCATAGTTTGCTTTTGGTTAAAGAGTAACCCGTTTTCCCTTGTTGGCAATTCTGATGTTAGAAAAGAACCCGTGCCAGACAAAGTGTTTCTGAGATAAGTCTTATCCGAATTGTCTTTATATTCCAACAGAATGCTCGGACGATGTACAGTTAATAGAGGTGAATACGCTTGGGCAATCATGATATGATGATCTGCATCCGCATAATTTCTCGTCAAACTATAGTCATACTTGCTTTTGGCATAACTATATCCTATATTCCCTTTTAAGGTAACATCCTTATGAATCTTTTTCAATAGGTTGAACGACACCAACCTGTCTGTTGGCGAGGCATATCTGTCGACATCAATAGGAGGTGTGGAAGCCGAAATATTCCCTAATAAATTAGACACTGTAGATGATGTCTCTTGCTTGGCAAAGTGATTGGTTCCGTCTGTCAATGCAAACTGATTAATGTTGCCAGCTTTTAGTGAAGCCAACATTTGGAAGTTTGACATGAAGAGCATTCCTGCACCATTCAGTTCATACAAAGTATGCTTACCCACACCAAGCGACCCACCATAAGAGCCAACGGGTTTGAACTTTGCCTTGTTGCTCATGTTGACATTGATTGCTACGTTGTCAGAAAAGACATCCTTTTTGGCTTTCACAGCTTGATGGTTGCTCAGCACTTGCACGGAGTTTACAAACGAAGCAGGAATATTAGTGGTTGCTATGTTATATCGTCCTCCCAACAAATCCATGCCATCAATGAAAAAGTTAGAAATCTCCTTGCCCAGATATTTGATGGAACCTTTGTCCTCAACTTCAATGCCTGGGAGCTTCTTCAAGGCATCTTTCAAAGTGTAGTCATTCTTTCCTATATACGAGGCTAAGTTGTAAGACAGGGTGTCACCTCGTTGGTAGATGGCGGGAGCTTTTACCACGACTTCTTTCAATGCAGTTGTTTTCTCTTTCAGGATGAAGTCGCACTTCTGAGAGATATTCTTGACCTCTCTCTTGGCTTTCTCATATCCAATGGTTTCGGCTGTGATGATGAGCTGTTTGGCATCTGTCTTCAGCGTTAGCTGATAAGATCCATTTTCTGATGTTCGTGCGAAAGCTAAAGTTGCTTTGTCAGCAGTAGCCTTTACAATGACTCCTTCCAAAGCCAAGCCAGTGGTATCACGCACTATTCCTGTAACTACACTTTGGGAAAAAGAGGAGTTACAGAGGCATGTCAACAGCATCAAAATCGAGAATATTCTCCTATTCATCAATGTGCAATGTTTACTTCAATTCGAGCGGAACATATCCATTTGGTCGAACTCTCAGCACCATACCATTGATCAAGGTACGATGTCCGCCTTCCTCAGATTTCAGAACAATCATCTCGCTGATGGCTTCCGCAGGGATGTTGCCCATCGGATTTATCTCAAACTTGTTCTTCGCTTTAATGAATTGCTCTCTTGAAATATTGATGGTGTTAGTGTATGGCTTCAAGTTCATCGGAGTGTTGGATTTACGGAACGTGATTGCCTTGAACTGATGTATGTTTTCTGCATCGTTAGCCGCCAATATCAATCCAGGCAGACCGCAAAGTTTCCAAGGTCCAAAGGAAACAGGTATTTCAGAAGAATACCAAACCGTCCATGTTCTGCCACCATATTCTCCCACTGCCTTTTGACAAGTGTATCCACAGATCGTGTCAGTTTCTTCTGAAAGGTTCCACTTGATGGGTGTGGCGCTCTCGGTATAACTGTAATAATTCGGTGTGATGACACTATAAACAGTCAACTTACCTTTAGGTTCATTTTGGGAAACAGACTGGTCGAAGAGCATGTCGTTTCTCATTTCTTGTGCCTTGTACTTCTGAATGTCAGCTTCGGGAGCTTTGCAAGCTATGGCTGAGTCTACTTGAAAGGTGGTATAATCAAAAAACTTTGCTGTGTTTCTGCCAATTTGAAGAATGGTAGAGGTCGCATCAATAGAACCTTTGGTGTTTTTTACTTGATACTCGTAGATGCACTCGTATTCATCTATGAGAGAAGAACTTGCATTCTGCCCGAATGCTACAGATGTTAAACAGACAGCAGCTGTCAATAAAACAAATTTTTTCATATTCTATGTTTTTTATAGTTGTTACTCATGTGATTTTTCTTGGCTTATAGAACAATTTATCAACGTGGAAGAGTCAACTTTTGAATTAGAATGATACCTCGCGTATAAAATTGATTCGCAGTTTTCAAATGCCATATATCCAATTTATGATAGCAAATTTACAAAAAAAAATGCGATATATAAGCCCATATGAATAAAAAATGCTTTTTCGTTAGAAGAAAAATACAGAAAAATGGATGCCCTTGCGCATGCAACGGATAAAGGAAAAGTTGGAAATTTCTCTCAAACTATACGGGAATACCATGGGCTCCAAGTACTTGCAACCGAGAAACACTATCATGAGTGATTTCAAATAGAGGGTGTACCATAAAGCAGAATTATGATACACCCTCTTGTTGTACACCCTTAGGGATTCGAACCCTAGACCCACTGATTAAGAGTCAGTTGCTCTACCAACTGAGCTAAGGGTGCAATCGAAAGAAGTACACCCTTAGGGATTCGAACCCTAGACCCACTGATTAAGAGTCAGTTGCTCTACCAACTGAGCTAAGGGTGCATATTTCTTTTTTGCGAGTGCAAAGGTACATTGTTTTTCTTGAACATCCAAACAATTCAAGATTTTTTTATAAAAATTCTGTATCCTACTATTTTCACATTCCGCACATCAATAAAACAATAATCCCACTTGATAGAATGCCGCAGAGACAATCCAAGCTAATAGAGTGGTGTAGAAGGCAGAAAACAAAGCCCACTTCCAGCTACCTGTCTCTGATTTAATAGCCGCGATTACTGCTACACAGGGGAAATAGAGTAACACAAAGAGTAAAAAAGCGTAAGCGCTTAAAGGAGTAATGCCATCGGCTGCCATTTGGTGTCTTAGTTGCGTGTATTTGCTAGTATCCGTTGAATATGAGTCATCATCGCCATAGTTTTCATCTGATGAATAGAGTACTCCAATAGTCGAAGCAACAATCTCCTTTGCACCAACTCCTGCAATGATACCAACGTCCAGTTTCCAGTTAAATCCTTGTGGTCTGAATATGGGTTCAAGCGTTTTGCCTATACGCCCGATATAGCTCATCTCTTGTTGTTTACTCTTGCTAAGATGTTCGTTTTTTGGAAAGTATCCTAATGCCCAAACTAAAATGCTTGCTACAAGGATGATACCTCCCATTTTCTTCAAATATTGCTTTCCCTTTTCCCAAGTGTGTCGTAAGATAGCTTTCCCCGTAGGAAAACGATAGGGGGGAAGCTCCATGACAAAGGGGGTGTCTTCTCCTTTAATGACAAATTGACTAAATAGCCTTCCTAAAATAACAGCCATCAATATTCCGATGATATAGATGGATATCATGATAGACGACCGATATTGAGCGGCAAAGAAGGTTCCAATAATCATGATATAAACGGGTAATCTGGCAGAACAGCTTATCATAGGAAGAATGAGCATGGTGACAAGCCTTGATTTCCGGCTCTCAATCGTACGGGTTGCCATCACTGCTGGCACATTACAACCAAACCCCATGATTAAAGGGATGAAAGACTTTCCATGAAGTCCCATCTTGTGCATGAGCTTGTCCATAATAAATGCCGCTCTTGCCATATAACCACTATCCTCCATAAAGGAAATGAAGCAATATAGAATCAATATTTGAGGTAAGAATACGATGACAGCGCCCACGCCACCTATAACGCCATCAACCAGCATATCTTTAATGGGACCTTGTGGGAAGTGTTGTGAAATGATGTCACCCAACCAGCCTACACCATCTTCAATCCAGTCCATGGGGTACTGTCCTAAGGAGAAGGTAACTTCGAACATAAGCCATGTTAAAGCGATAAAAATAGGAAAGCCAAAATATTTATGGGTAATGATACGATCTATCCAATGTGTCAGTTGGTAGGTATCTTTCACATGACCGGTTTCATATTGTGCTTCTTGTAAAGCTCCATGTATGAACCCATATTTTGCGTCCATAATAGCTGTTTCACTATCCGTATTTGTTTCTTCCTTTACACGTTGCGCAGCCTTGTCCCTTGCTTTGAAAATGTTTTCAGCCTGTGGCAGTTGACTCACAACTTGTTCAGCCTTTTTATCAAACTCCAAAAGTTTAATACTTAAATATCTGGTAGAATATTTTAGGCGCAAGCTATCATTTTGCTTCAGATAATTCTGAATATTGGTAATCCCTTGTTCTATTTCGTGGCCATAATTAATATGAATATGCCTATATTGCAAGCTCACATCTTCTTTGCCTTCGTATAGCTCAATCACTTGGTGAAAAAGCTCTTCTACACCTCTTCCTGTTTTGAAAACAGTGGGTACCATCGGTATGCCCAAGAGTTCACCCAGTTGATTGAAATCAATATGGTCACCACGCTCTTCTGATTCATCAAACATATTTAACGCACATACAATACGTAGATGCATATCAATAAGTTGCGTTGTTAAGTACAAGTTTCGCTCTAAGTTAGAACTGTCAATCACATTGATGATTACATCTGGTGTGTTTTCCACAATTTGCTTTCGAACATATAACTCTTCTGGCGAATAAGCGGATAGGGAATAGGTTCCAGGAAGGTCAATAATGTTAAATCGATAGCCTTCAAAACTGGCGTAACCTTCCTTGGCGTCTACTGTAACACCCGAATAATTACCCACACGTTCATGAGCGCCAGAAGCATAATTGAAAAGAGATGTCTTACCACAATTGGGATTTCCCACCAAAGCCACATTGATAACTTTTCTTTTTTTCATCGCCATGGCATGCAGTTGCTCGTCTGTTACGGATTGGGAGTCGTTTTTGCATTCACATGGCACACCTGCTTGGTACGAAGAGGGTTGCGAAGTCAAAGTCTCTGACTCGTCAATACCAACCACTTCTATCATTTCAGCTTCAGAGTGTCTAAGAGAAACTTCATATCCCATTATTCTATATTTAACGGGATCTTTTAGAGGCGCATTGATTAAGACTTCAACTTTTTGACCACTGATAAAGCCCATTTCAACGATGCGTTTCCTGAAACCGCCATGGCCTGTGACTTTGACAATGACTCCTGATTCTCCTTCTTTTAATTCTGATAATTTCATTGCGGGTGCTAATTTTGTTGCAAAGTTACAAAAACAATACGTGTAATGAAAAACTAAACTAAGACTATACTCATAAATACCTAAATATGATGATGCCAACAATGGTTCGAACTGGTACGTATAACTGTATTGTATCTTAACTTGGGTAGCTTTGAACAAAAAAATGAACAAAAAGAATGTGGCCACCCCTGTTTATTCATCGTATATTGCGTATTGACGAGCTAATCCAACAGATTCAAATCCTTAAAGCTTAGCCATGAGTTTCCCTTTACTGAAACTGTAGATTATTTGGGCATTCCATACCCAGTTGTTGGTATTCATTTCATGCTGCTGATTGCCACAACGAGCAAACATCGTTAGGTCATTGATAATATAGAACTTCCACGACAGTGAAATCTGAGCATTCATGCCTATATTATCATCTTTTGCGTGGATATTAGCTTTTGTTTCAACAACGAAATTGAAAGAACGAAATAAGTTTGACAAAAGCGCATAACCTTATTATAATAGGTATAAGCATGCTTGTGAGAGAGGCACACCATTTTCTCTTCGTTCATTGAGATGTTTTTTTCGTAACATATTTCATGATGTTTGTCCTCTTTTTTTACCATAAAAAAGGGGTCGTCATGGGGTTGTTTTTTCGTTGGAAATGAATCGTTCGTTGAACAACCGTGAGAGAACCGTTGAAGAACCGTTCAATTTTACCCCTCTTAACTCGTTGATAATCAGACCCCGTTCCTTATATATCAATAATATCAATAATATCAATAATACGACGACGAAGCGCGCGTGAGATCGCCGACGTCGACGTTTTGTAAAGTTTTTTCAGAAAGGAAATAAATCGTCTACTCAAATCTCGAGTCGGTAGGTGGCGTCACACGATTCGACAGTTGACGTTGCACGATTCGACAGCTGGCGTTGTTGGAACATGGAGATAAGGGTACTAAAGTAATGTAATAGTCGGTCTATTGTATGTAGATAGCGGCGTTGTTCACATGCTTTAGAAAAACTCGTGAACTCATGAACTCGTCAACTTGTGAACTTGTCAACTCATCAACTTATCAACTCGTCAACTAAAAAACTTATAAACTCATCAACTCACAAACTCGTCAACTCGTGAACTTGTCAACTCGTGAACTAAAAAACTCATTTCTCCCTTGACCTAAATCAATTTCTGCAAATTTCTAAAACTTTTCTTGAAAAATATTTGGAAGTTAGTCGTAAAGTTTGTACTTTTGCATCCGCTTTCGAGAATGAAACGAAAATGAAACATTCCTCGGGGCGATAAAAGAAGCGTTCTTTGAAAAAGATTTACATAAGACAGAAGTAGTACAAGAAGCATGTATGGCTTTATAGGAAAGGAGTTGATGAGGAGACGAGTTGACGAGTTTTCTTGAAGCATAAATACATAGGTAACAAGTTTTACGAACCGTTCAATTCATTAGAAAAGAACTAAGGTGAGAATACTTTTAAATTCT
>NZ_QFFX01000061.1:0-14865 GCF_023522295.1 Prevotella sp. TCVGH
TTTTAAGTTCTTTTGTCATATTATTTTACTTTTTATGAGGTTAATAATATGTCAAGCTATTTCAGTATAAGACAGTTTTGCCCAATAAAACAGACTGTTTTGTACGGTTAAGTTATTTGCCTTTGCTGCTGGAGGTAGTGAAAAGGGGAGCCACCTCTGGTCTGTTCTTATTGATGACGATGAGGTGGTTCATGTTGTAATGTATGGTCACCAATCTTTTTTCGGTGTCTATATCGAAGTTGTCCATGCCTTGCTCCAAGGGGATAAATTTGGGGATGAGCGGTTCTGCATAGGTCTTGGCAGCTGGGGCGTGTGCTATTTCTACGTCACTTATAGGCAGCCGAATGCCCAAGTCGCTCATGCGTCGTCCTTCTGCCAAGAATATTTCTTGGCGCATCAGGTAGATAAGTTCTAACAAAGCGTCGTTGTCTTTGCATTCATCTATCATCTCTGCAGTGACCGATGTACCCGACACCGTGGGAACTTGTATCAGATGCGGCGATTTACGATTCAACACCAGTCCACTGCGGTATGGGGCATTGGGCGATGCTGCCACTCGGTAGTCAGCTGCATCGGGATAGTGTTTGAATCCACCATTATACCGTCCTTCCAATTGGTCGTTAAGTTGCTGTTGTACTGGTCGTTTAGCAACCAGCAGCAACAGTTGATTTAATTCTTTCTTTGCTTGTTGCGATTGTCCTTGAGACAGGTAGGCTTCTGCCAAAATGAGATAATTTTCTTCGGCTTTTGCAATACTGATAGGGCATTCATCGGTTGACTTCAGCTGGAAGTATTTTGGATCGAGGAAGTCGAGACGGGGTAGTGGCTGGTACATTGTTTTCCAAATAACATCTTGCATGCTGTTGGTCACATTGTTCTTGCCATCAAAGGTTACTTGCTCTATAAAGTCGTTGCTATTTTGCAGTGCCAAGTTACTTTCTTCAATAGCATTTTGCGCCTTTCCCATCACATAGTATACTCTTGCTTTGAGGGTGTGTACCAATGCTTTTTCGTGATTGTTATTGGCATACGTCAGTGCTTTGTCAAGGGTGGTTTTCGCCAGTTGCAGTTGGTCATTTGCTGGTAGCGGATTGCCTCCTACAGTGGTGGGTAAGGCTCGAAAGTTCTCACCTGCCAGCAAGAAGGCATAGGCTTTCATCGTATGTAACTTGAACAGATGTTCTGCGGTGGTGTGTTTGTCGTGTTGGCTCACCGTATTGATGCCATAATCGGCAGATTCACGCAAATTAGCAACCAAGCGTTGCAGGTCGGCAATGTCAGGATCGGT
This sequence comes from Prevotella sp. TCVGH, assembly GCF_023522295.1. NCBI lineage: Bacteria > Pseudomonadati > Bacteroidota > Bacteroidia > Bacteroidales > Prevotellaceae > Prevotella > Prevotella sp. TCVGH. The sequence continues at coordinate 1,289 of NZ_QFFX01000061.1, forward strand.
GTTTTTCAGTTCTGGCTTGTCAAACACTTTGCTTTCACGCGTATAGTTGTTGAAATAGTTATCAGAGATAATTTCGGTATGAAGACAAAATTTGGCAATGGTGGTAGCAAATGCTTTCTCTGCACCGTTGACCCATATATCCATGGCACGATCTGATGCTAAGTATGTGTCTTCTCCAACATTGGGGTTCTCTACTTCGGTTGGCTCTATCAGACTGCAAGAAGCGAGTATGAACGTAAGTGCCAATCCTGTGCTATGTGTAATGAACTTATTCATGTTTTACAAATTTAATTGAATGGAAATGATGTATTGACGAGGCATAGAATAGGTGGAATAATTAAGTCCACCTGTCGCTACGGCACCTTGCGACCGTGCCCCTGCAATAGTGGCTTCGGGATCTACAGAAGCTGCTGTAAGGCTCAGGGGGTTGTACACGTTCAGTCCGATGTTTACTGCCTTGACAGGTGTCCTGCCCGATGTGAAAGTGTGTTTGTAGCTCAAGGCGATGTTCCTTATCTTTAGAAAGTCGGCTTTCTCTACAAAGTAATTGGTAAAGTTGAGCCAGCTTTTCTTTTGTGGTTTTCCCATGAGAGCCGCTTGTGGTATGGCGTCATCTTTCAGTCCTTTGGAAAAGCGGAACTGTCGGTCGAACGAATGCACGTACGAGCCTGCTTGGTAGTCGCCACTCATAGTGAACTGCCACGACCGATAGTTTACATTTAGCATCATGTTACCATAAAAAATTGGCACCGTGCGTCCTAAATCTTGCATTTGCTGTACTTCCTTCAGAGTACCGTCTTCGTTGAGTATGGCTTTGTTTCCTCGTAAAAATCCTACTGATTTACCTTCTTCAACTACTGTCTGAATGGTGCTGGGACCAAAGCCCCCTATGGCAAAGGGTATTGCTCCTCCCGTACTCAGTACTTTGTTGTGACTGGTATTGAACGATGTACGCAGACTTACACGCCAATCCTTCGTGCGGATGGGAGTGATGAGAGTGTTGATTTCTACTCCATGATTAAGGATATCACCGATGTTTGCCAAATAGTTGGCTGCTTGTCCCGATGAGGGGAGCGTGGGAATGCTGAACAGTGCATCGAGTGTACGAGCATGATAGTAGGTGAAGCCAATGGAGCAAAGGTCGTTGAAGAGGGAGCCTTCGAATCCTATCTCAAAGGCATGTTTCTTCTCGGGACCTAAATTGGCATTCCCGTATTGTCCAAATGTAGCGGCTAACTTACCTTGAAAGGAACTGATGTCCACTGTCTTTTGATAGGCGAAGGGTGGTGGGTAACTGCCTGCCACTCCATAGTTGCAAAACCAGCGTAACGTGGTGAGTATGCGACGACTCACGAGTGAGCGCATAAAAGGCTCATCGGTCATTACGTAAGACAGACCTACCTTTGGGTAAAACTGCCACCTTACATTCTCGCCAAAGGCTGTATTGTAGTCGATGCGAGCACCTAAATCAAGATAATAGCGATTTAGCAATCCAATGTTATCTTGTACGTAAAATCCGTAGCTGTGTAGGTAGCTCATCCATTCGTCAGCTTGTTGTGTTCCTGCTCCCGACATCACTTTTGCTCCGTCGCGTACGTTGGAGCCATTGTAAATAGCCTGATGATCGTGGTTGTTGAAGTATTGAAATCCAGCAGTGACAATGTTACTAATGCCGTGTTCAAAGTATGCCTTGTGTTGTGCATTCAGGTCGGCTGTCAGCCCAAAGTAGGTGCGGTCGAAATTGTTGATGCGCCCAGCGTCTGTAGTACCTATGGGCTTTACTTGGGTGTGAACCAAATACTGGTTGGTTACAATTTCTTTGTTGCCATTGGCACGGTAGTCCAATCCAAAAGTTCCCTTTAACGTGAGATTTGAAATAGGCTTATATATAAGCACTTGCGAAGTTTGGAATCGCTTCACAGACTCCTTGTAGTTTTGTAGCGCTTCGGCTTTGTCCACAAAAGCTTTCATTTGTGCAAATTGGTAGTCGTCTACTGCATCAATGTCGGCATTGAAATTGTGCTGTGTGCCGTCGGCTGCTTGGTACTTCATGTTGGCTGCGGCAGCGCCCTCCGTAAACCATAGCCCAGTGTAAAAGCCCTGATTACCATTGCGACTGCGTCTGTAGTCCTCTGCTACAAAGCCAAACGAGTTTTGATATTCCAAAGTGCGGTGTAATCGCGCATGCGAACCAAAGCGTATGTCGTACCTTTTTTGTTCGTTGTTGTTGTGAATAATGATTCCCGTATTACCACCCATACTGGCTCCTAAGCTATACCCAAAAGTTTGATTGCCACCCGACAGGGACAGGCGATACCGCTGTTGAAAACCAGTTTGGTTGAGCAATTCGCGAGTACGTCGAAAGTGATAAAACTGTGTGGTAGGTACGTCGCACCCCATTTCGGCTGTTACAGTGGCTTGGAAGCCTGCTTCGGTACCTTTCTTTGTAAAAATCTGTATCACACCATTGGCAGCATCCGACCCATAAAGCGTGGTGGCAGCTCCTCCCGGTACATATTCTATGTGGTCGATGTTCTCAATGGAGATGTCGCTGAGCGTACTCGACGATGCCATCTCGCCCATGGGCATGTCACCAATGGTGTATGGATTGGCTCCATATCCATGTTTTGAATAATTAAGGATAGAACCGGTATTGAGGTTGTCGATGCGTACACCGTCTATATATATAATAGGTGTGGAGTTGGCAAAAGCCGATGACAATCCTCGTGACTTGATGATAGAGGTGGTTCCTGGCTGTCCGTTGGTAAGCGACAGTTGCACATTGGGCAGTGCATTTTGCAGCATTTGGTCGATACGAGTGGCAGGTGTCTTCTGCAGATCGCTTGCTGATATCTTCGTTACCGACGACGACAAACGGCGGCGACGTATAGCGTTGCCTTGTCCTGTTACTACAACCTCATCAAGATTGATGCTGTCCAAGAGATTTTTGTCGTTGTTCTCTATTTTGTTTACACCTGCCAAAGGGTTGAAATCCTTGGGCATTATAGACTTTGCATCGGCTGTTTTCGCAAATAGGATGCAAGCCACGAGGCACGCGCTGTGCCATAGGGCAAGTTTTTTCATTGCTGTTAATGCGTTTGTAATTATAAAAAATAATTGTTGTCAAATACAATCTGCTTACCTTATAAAGGTTCAAAAAACGGTGCAAAGTAAACTATTTTTCGGCAAATATCAAAGGATATGGTCTAAATTTACTTTACAAAATGATATTTGCCTTCCATAAAAGTTTAATCAATTATTTTTTTTGCCGAGTATTCAATTAAGGCTTTTCATTGAACAACTTTGGTTATTTCGCTTATCTATAGACGTTTAAGGCTGGTTCTATAAATTAGCTTTGTTAGATTTTGAGCTTATTTTTGAGGTCAAAATGCAAGAGAGTGAAGGAGTGTAGCGAGCTACACGACTGAACGAACTTACATTTTGAACCAAAAACAGAGCAAGCCGAATACAATCAAACTTGTTTTGAATTGTTGAGGCGCAGCCTGTTTTATATAAAAAGAAGCCAAAAGAAAACAAAACGTATTTCATAAAATTTTAATGACTATATGCGGTGGTAATTTATAGAACCAGCCTTAAGGCTATAACCTTAATCTTTCTCGTTAGGATTTCCTGTAAATCATTGCACAATGGTAAATAACTTTGATGTTTCAGACAAACGTTGCTCTTGGATAAGGTGACATGAATAAACTTCACATCAAACCGCTGGTACAGGGAAAAGCTTAAAACATCGCTTGTTATTGTGGATGCGATTACTTCATGAACATCAAATAAACGGCACATAGTAAACAGCCAAATGCAGCAATGTGATTCCAGTGCAAGCTTTCGTTTTGAAAGAAAATAGTGGAAAATACGCCAAACACTGTAAGACTAACAACCTCTTGAATGACTTTGAGTTGTACCAACGAGAAAGGTCCTCCATTGTCTGCAAATCCGATACGATTGGCTGGCACTTGGCAACAATATTCCAAGAAAGCCACGCACCATGAGAAGATAACAACAGCAAACAGAGGCCAGTTAGAACTGACCCCTGTTTGCTGTAACTTAAGATGGCCATACCATGCCAACGTCATAAAGATATTACTACAGATGAGTAATAGAATGGTATAGATACCCGTCATTTTTATTTTTTCAATTGTTCGTCCATACTTGACGCAGCTCGACGCCCATCACCCATGGCAAGAATGACAGTAGCTCCACCTCTTACAATGTCACCACCGGCATATACTTCGGGTTTATTAGATTGCATGTTCTCATTCACAACGATGGTGTTCTTTCTGCCCAGTTCCAGTCCTTCGATAGAACGTGGAACAAGTGGGTTAGGACTCACACCGATGGCAACAACAACCTGATCAACATCTAAAGTAATGGTTTCGCCCTCAATAGGTTCGGGACGACGGCGTCCGCTGGCATCGGGCTCACCCAACTGCATGACTTGCAAAACAGCTGATTTTACTGCCCCCTTTTCATCCGTCAAATACTCAATAGGATTGTGTAAACACATAAAGTGGATACCCTCTTCCTTGGCATGCTTCACCTCTTCTAAACGTGCGGGCATTTCTGCTTCGGAGCGTCTATATACTAAGGTCACATCTGCCCCAAGTCGTTTGGCGGTTCGACACGAGTCCATGGCTGTGTTACCACCGCCAACAACCATTACATGCTTGCCCAAGTTGATAGGAGTATCGGATGTTGGATTAGAAGCATCCATCAGGTTCACACGCGTGAGGTATTCGTTGGACGACAGGATGTTGATAGCATTTTCGCCAGGAATACCCATGAAATTTGGTAGACCCGCACCCGATCCAACAAAGATACCCTTAAAATTAGCATCTTCTAATTCTTGTATCGTAATCGTTTTGCCCACAATGCAATCCGTTTCAAAATGAACACCCATCTTGCGAAGGTTTTCTATTTCAACGTCTACAATGTCATTGGGGAGCCTGAACTCTGGGATGCCGTATTTCAATACACCACCAATTTCATGTAAAGCCTCGAAGACGTGTACTTCATAACCATATTTTGCCATATCGCCAGCAAAACTTAATCCTGCTGGTCCTGAGCCGATAACAGCGACTTTGATACCATTGGCAGGCTGCAAATCGGGGAGTGAACTCTTTCCGCTTTCACGTTCATAGTCTGCAGCAAAGCGCTCCAAATGACCGATAGCTACTGCTGGTTCCTTCATCTTCAGATGTATACAACGGCTCTCACACTGTTTTTCCTGTGGGCATACACGTCCACAAACAGCAGGTAGGGCAGAGGTACTCTTCAACACTTTTGCAGCAGCGAGGAATTGTCCACGCTCTATATTTTTGATAAACGAAGGTATATTGATATTTACAGGACAGCCTTCTACACAGGTGGGCTTTGCACAATCGAGGCAACGCTTAGCTTCTGTCATTGCCATTTCTTTGGTTAAGCCTCTGTTGACTTCTTCTCTTAGAGTTGTAGCTCTGTACACTGGATCCAATTCTGGCATTTGGACGCGCGAAATAGCGGTGCGTTCTTTTGGTTTCATGGAAGCCCGAAGTTCTTTTCTCCATTCTGCATTGCGATCAGTGAGTACATCTAACTTATCCTCGGTTGGCTCTACATCCATCTTTATGTTAGGTTTCGGCTTCACTTGTTTTTGCTCTACCGCTTCCTTGTGTGCCTGCAAACGCTCCAAATCTATGCGTTCCACATCCTTGAATGTTCCCATTCGTTTGAACATCTCGTCCCAATCGACTAAAGCACCATCAAATTCAGGACCATCAATACAAACAAATTTTGTTTTTCCACCTATGGTGAGACGGCAAGCACCACACATGCCAGTTCCATCAACCATAATGGTGTTAAGAGACACATCGGTAGGGATGTTGTACTTTTGGGTAAGCAAACAGCAAAATTTCATCATGATAGGAGGACCTATGGCAAAGGCCTTGTCGACATGCTCTTGCTCTATAAACTTCTCCATACCTACGGTTACCACGCCTTTTTCTCCATAGCTGCCGTCATCTGTCATGATGATAACTTCGTCAGAATTGGCTCTTACTTCATCTTCCATGATGATAAGATCCTTGCTTCTGCCTGCTAAAACGGACAACACTCTGTTACCTGCCTTCTTTAATGCTTTGATGATGGGCAACATAGGTGCCACACCAACACCTCCGCCAGCACAGAGTACGGTTCCAAACTTCTCAATGTGGGTGGCATTTCCTAATGGTCCTACAACGTCTGTCACATAATCGCCCTCGTTAAGCTCACATAATTTGTAGGAAGATTTACCTACCTTTTGTACTACTAATGTGATGGTACCACGTTTTGGGTCGGCATCAGCAATAGTTAAAGGCATGCGCTCTCCGCGTTTTCCTGTTCGTACAATCACGAAATTACCAGCTCTTCGACTCTTAGCAATGAGTGGTGCTTCGATTTCAAACAAGAATACCTTTTCGGAAAATTGTTTTTTACGAATAATTTTATTCATAATCGTTTTTTGTATTAGTAATTTAGGTTATATAATAATCAATATTTATAGTTTGTTTTATGAGTAGACTACGCTGGCCTGAGATGCGGTATTTACCAATCGAATTGGTAGCCAATGGAAAACACATAAGCAAAATTTGTTCCTTGTAGCTTGGAATTGACCATGTAATAATCATGCTTCCACGCGTCTGCACTTCCCGTATCAGTGACTCCAATATTCCACCTTATATCCAGCACAAAGTTATACAATTCGTATGAAATTGCCACAGGAATGGTCAAATCAAATGTATTTAATTGTCCTTCCATATTACGATCAATCATGGTAGGGACATCAATGCTTTCTTGTCTGCTTCTTATACTGATAGCAGGTTGAATGCCTGTTTTTAATGCGAAGCCTTTGAAGATATACCAATTGGCTGTGATAGGGAAGGCGATATAATCGTGCTTCCAAACAAACATATCTTTGCCAGAACTATTATAAATACCTCCCATAGGGGCATAGTTTACGCCTCCGCTGACAGATAGGTGCTTAAAATATCTTTTTTCGATATCCACACCAGCCATAACACTTTTTCTAAAGTCAAGGTCTCCGTTAAACATACTTGCAAAGCTGTAGCCAACATAAGGCTTGAAGGTCATGCCGCCCACCTTATGTTGTGCTACACTGTGGATTGAAAGAAATAAGAAAAGAAAAGTATAAATATATTTACACTTCATTATACTACTTATTTTTAGAAGTTCTGGTCATCAATCATTTCAAAACCGCAATAGGGTACCAAGGCTTTTGGCACACGGATACCATTGGGTGTTTGATTGTTTTCAAGGATGCTTGCAACGATACGTGGCAATGCAAGTGCAGAGCCATTGAGTGTATGGCAAAGTTCTATCTTGCCATCGTCCGTGTGACGGTAACGGCATTTCAAGCGATTAGCTTGGTAAGTCTCAAAGTTAGAAACAGACGAAACTTCAAGCCATCTCTTTTGTGCAGCACTCCAAACTTCAAAATCGTAACATATAGAAGAGGTGAAGCTCATGTCACCGCCACAAAGTTTCAAGATGTGATAGGGGAGTTCCAGCTTTTGACACAAGCCTTCCACATGATTCAGCATTTCTTGAAGAGATTGATAAGAGTGTTCTGGGCGATCAATCCGCACGAGTTCTACTTTATCGAATTGGTGTAAGCGGTTAAGCCCGCGCACATCTTTACCGTAAGAGCCAGCCTCACGACGGAAACATGCAGAGTATGCACAACGCTTAATGGGCAAATCTTTCTCGTCTAAAATCACATCACGGAAAATATTTGTAATAGGAACCTCAGCTGTAGGAATCAAATACAAATCATCCAATTGCACGTGATACATTTGTCCCTCTTTGTCTGGTAATTGTCCTGTTCCATATCCTGAAGCCTGATTAACCACAAAAGGAGGTTGAACTTCGAGATATCCTGCTTTGCGAGCTTCTTCCAAGAAGAACGCCTCTAAAGCTCGTTGGAAACGTGCCATCTTACCTATATATATAGGGAAACCAGCTCCAGTAATCTTAACGCCTAAATCAAAATCGATAAGATTGTATTTTTTGCACAAATCCCAATGGCACAATGCGTTGTCTGGTAAATCCGGAATAACACCTCCTTCTTTAACAACGACATTATCAGAGGCATCTTTCCCTTCTGGAACGTCAGCATTTGGAATATTAGGAATCGTGCATAACAATTCGGTTAATTCGTGTTCTGCCGTTTCCATTGCATCTTGAAGAGACTTTGCTTCCTTCTTTAAGTCTGCCACTTGAGCTTTTATCTCATTGGCCTCGTTCATCTTCTTATCTTTCATCAGCCCTCCAATCTTTTTAGAAAGCTGGTTTGCTTCTTGCTTATTCTTGTCAAGTTTCTGTTGTGATTCCCGACGTTTTTTATCGATGTCCAGTACTTGAGCAATGGTCTCTTTCGCGTTTTCAAAGTGTTTCTTTTCTAATCCTTTTACCACACGTTCAGTTTCTTCACTGATGAGTTTAAGTGTAAGCATATCTATTTTGTTTTAAATATTTCGTTCTGTTCACAAAGTTACTATTTTTAATTGAATCCAGTACATTGAATGGAGATATTTTAGTAGTTTGTCAAAGTGTTTTTCATTTTAAGTCAAGTTTCTGTACTACTGATGGTTGTTTGAGAAGATATGAATAAAAGTTTGTTTCATAATGCAAGAATCCCAATCCTCTGTAGAGAATTGGGAATCCTGTTGTTTGTTTGGAATAAGTTTGAAAATTGTTAAGCTTCTGCTTTTTTCATTTTTTCTGCGTAAGCTTCTTCTGAAAGAACAGAAACGGTACTCTTGTCTTTACGACCTTTTTGGAAGTAAACGATACCATCACTTAAAGCATATAGTGTATCGTCTTTGCCCATTCCTACATTCTGTCCTGGGTTATGCTTAGAGCCACGCTGACGAACAATGATGTTGCCTGCGATGACACTCTGACCACCCCAAATCTTTACGCCTAATCTTTTCGATTCTGAATCACGGCCGTTCTTAGAACTACCTACACCTTTCTTATGTGCCATTGTTGAATTCCTCCTAAAATTTAAGCGATTACTTGTTTAACTTCTACTTCAGTGAACTGCTCGCGATGACCATTCTTCTTACGATAGTCTTTGCGACGCTTCATCTTGAAAACGATGACTTTGTCACCTTTCACAAGAGGGTTCACAACTTCTACTACTACTTTTGCACCTTCTACTGTGGGTGCGCCGACAGAGATTGCTCCTTCTTTGTCTACCAAGAGCACTTTGTCGAACTCAACAGTTTTTCCAGCTTCAACATCTTTCATGTGATGAACAAAGAGCTTCTTGCCCTGTTCTGCCTTAAACTGCTGACCGTTAATTTCTACGATTGCGTACATTATTAATTAATTATAAACGGGTTTCTCCGCAAGGCGACTGATACATCTCAGTACTTCTTATTGCCAAAACGGACTAAATCGGTTGCAAAATTAATCATTTTTATTGAGTTATGATACTCTTTATACAAAAAGAGCGTGCCTTTTTAAGAGACATTAACGAACGAATCCCTCTTTTGATGCAATTTCTAACAAAACTATCTGTCACAAACTTGAAAAATACTATTACTGGATTCAATAAAATAGCGCTTATAGTGTTAAGATTTCAGTAAAGTAGGAATCGAATAGTTTGCGGATGTTTTTCGGTTCATCTTCAAAGATTCCATAAATTGCACTACCACTACCTGACATGGATGCATAAATGGCACCTTGCTGATAAAGCTGCTCTTTGATGACTTTTAACTCGGGAAATTCTTGGAATACAGGTGTTTCAAAATCGTTGAACAATTCGTCTTTCCAGCATTTTATCGGTTGATGAATGATATCTTTGCACGATACAGACGGTTTTTTTACATTGATTTGCTGATAAGCTTTTTTGGTAGAAATAGCAATGTCGGGCTTGATAAGTGCAAGTTTGTATCCTTTGAGCAGGTACGATGAGTTTGATATGGGTTCTAAAACGTCACCAATACCAGAGGCAAAGCAAGGTTCAGACTTAATAAAAAAAGCACAATCAGCGCCAAGACGAGCTGCATAGTCTTTCAGCTTGTCAATTGTTAAGTTCAAAGAGAATTGTTCATTCAACAACTTCAGCATATATGCCGCATCACTGGAGCCACCTCCCAATCCTGCTTGTGTTGGAATTTGCTTAAATAAGTGGATATGGATTTTAGGTAAATCAAAATCATTAGCCAGCAGCCTATAAGCCTTAACGACCAAGTTATCAGTGTCTTTGCCTGGTATGAAATTGCCCGTTATCTTGATATCACATCGAGTGTCTGACGGAAAATCTTCATCCATAGGAGTTATCTCAAGGGCATCATGAAGTGGGATAGGGTAGAAAACGGTTTCGATGTCATGATACCCATTCTCCCGAACACCCACTACTTGAAGTCCTAAATTTATCTTAGCACATGGAAATACCACCATATTCTTTTACTTGTTTTATTGCTTATTAGCGCATCTTCGTGATACAGTTACTTTTTACTCATCGTTTGGTACGAATCTTCCACTCCTTTTTTCACCTTTTCTACATACGCATCAATCACTGCTATCGCAGTAATATTCACGATATCGCGAACAGAACATTCGAAATCCGTGAAGTGAATTGGCTTTTTCAGTCCCATTTGGATAGGACCGATGATTTCGGTATCGGTGTCTAAGGCTTGCAGAAGTTTATAACTTCCATTCGCACTACTAATATTTGGAAATACTAATGTGTTCACCTCTTTTCCTTTCAAACGAGTAAAGGGGAACTTATCATCACGCAGTTTGCGATTCATGGCAAAGTTAACCTGCATTTCTCCATCCACTGCTAAGTCAGGAAAGTCAGCTTGCAGTTTTTCTACAGCCGTATGAACTTCATGTGGACTCCACTCAGAATCGGAACCAAAGTTAGAATAACTAATCATAGCCATGACTGGTTCGTCATTGAAAAACTTGACCGAATGGGCACTCAAACGAGCTATGTCATACAGAACTTTTTCGTCAGGTCGACGATTAATCAATGTATCAGCAATGTAATATATACCTTTTTTGGTGTCCAAAATATGCATAGTACCAAAGGTGTCGTAACCAGGACGAATCCCGATAACTTCTTTGGCTACTTTAATGGTGTTCGAATACTTTGTATAAAGCCCTGTAATAAAAGCGTCTGCATCTCCATGCTCCACCATCGACATACCAAAATAGTTGCGCTCGTACATCTTGTCATACGCTTCGTCAAAAGTATATCCTTGTCTTTCGCACTTTTCTGCCAAGTGTTTAGCGAAGGCAGCTCGTCTGCCTTGCTCTTGATCAGCGCGCATATCAACGATTTCGACACCTTTTAAATCAATCTTGAGTCTGTTGGCTAATCGACCTACACGGTCGGGATTACCTAATAAGATAGGATGACAGATTCCCTCCTGCATCGCCTGAAAAGCAGCTTTCATCATGGTAGGATGCTCTCCCTCTGCAAATACGACACGTTGTGGATGTCGCACAGCGGAGGCATGGAGCTTTCTTGTGAATTTTGATTCTTGTCCAAGCAGCTGCTTGAGCGATTCCCTATATGCGCCCCAGTCTTCTATTGGCGTTCTTGCCACTCCGCTTTTTACCGCAGCTTTCGCTACCGCAACACTGACTTCTGTAATGAGTCGTGGGTCGATAGGCTTGGGAATAAAGTATGCAGGACCAAAAACTAAGTCATTGATGTGATACACTTCATTCACTACATCAGGGATGGGTTGCTTTGCTAAGTCTGCTATTGCCTGAACAGCAGCCATTTTCATCTCTTCGTTAATGGCTTTTGCATGGACATCCAACGCTCCTCTAAAGATATATGGGAACCCGATGACGTTGTTAATTTGGTTGGGATAGTCACTTCGTCCTGTGGACATTATCACGTCAGGTCTGCTCTCTATGGCTTCTTCATAGCTTATTTCTGGAATAGGATTTGCCAATGCGAACACAATAGGGCGATCCGCCATGGAGCGTATCATGTCTTTTGTGAGCACCTTCCCTTTCGAGAGACCCACAAAAACGTCTGCACCTTTAATCGCTTCCTGTAGTGTGTGTATGTCGGTACGATTGGTCGCAAAAGCTGCTTTTTGTGGATTCAGGTCTTCTCTGTCAACTGTTATCACCCCATGAGAGTCTAACATCACAATGTTTTCTTTCTGAATTCCGAGTGCCATATACAGATTGGTACAACTGATAGCTGCTGCTCCAGCGCCATTGATAACGAGTTTTGCCGTTTTCACATCCTTGCCCGCTACCTCTAAAGCATTCTTTAGACCTGCTGCAGAAATGATAGCTGTGCCATGTTGATCGTCGTGCATCACTGGAATGTCCAATGTCTTCTTTAATCTTTGTTCGATATAGAAACATTCTGGGGCTTTGATATCCTCTAAATTGATGCCACCAAAAGTAGGCGCAATGCGTTCTACCGTTTCACAAAACTTTTCAGGATCTTTCTCATCCAATTCGATATCAAACACATCAATCCCACCATAAATCTTAAACAGCAAGCCTTTTCCTTCCATGACAGGTTTGCCACTAATGGCTCCAATGTCGCCAAGACCTAAGACGGCAGTACCATTGGAAATCACTGCCACTAAGTTTCCTTTGTCGGTGTATCGGTATGCATCGTTTGGATTGCTTTGTATTTCTAAGCAGGGATATGCCACTCCTGGCGAATAAGCTAAGCTCAAATCTGTTTGTGTGCGATAAGGTTTAGTTGGCTTTACTTCTATTTTTCCAGGGCGTTCACCCTCATGATAAGCCAAAGCGGCTTCTTTTGTAATTTTAACCATAAAGTTTGATTCCTAATGAAACAAATGAGGTTCATAGAAGAGATGAACGACTAACGCATTTTCTCTATATCACTGAACCTATTATATAATGAACTTATAACATTCAAGCAAAGTTAGTAAAATTCCATGAATACTTGGCGTGGTTTATTGTTTTTTTTGAAACTTTCCTTAGAAGGAAAAAGTACTTTTTTTATCTCATTGGCTCATAATTCGGAAAATTTATCTAATTTTGCTTGATAATCATTGGTCACTATGCGTAAAAATAACAGTCAAAATTCTTACAGACAAGAGTTGCGTGAGCGTATCTTAGCTACGGCTATGAATGAATTTTATACCAAAGGAATCAAAGCCGTTAAGATGGATGATATTGCCAAACGCCTTTCCATATCAAAACGCACGCTGTATGAGATTTATCAGAATAAGGAAGAATTGTTGTTAGAAGGGATGAAGGCTTCCGAAGCAGAATTTGATGCACACATGAAAGCCTTTTCTTTCCAACAAAGCAGCAATGTAATGGATATTCTGATTGAGTCTTATCATTACCAAGTCACCAAATTAGCTAAAATAACGCCTGCGTATTATGAAGATCGGGTCAGTCGTAAAACCCAGTTGCACCCCTCCCTCTCATGCACATAATTTCATAAGCCTGTAAAGGAAGAAAGGAATATCTGTTACTCCCCTGAACTGTGCCCTGAAGGCTTTGACTTTTGCGTTGAAGGATTCAGCATTGGCATTTGTGGCTCTGTT
>NZ_QFFX01000062.1:0-14749 GCF_023522295.1 Prevotella sp. TCVGH
GGCCGGAGGCGCGAAGCCTCCGAAGAGCGGCATCCGACTTGTCTCCGTGTGTTAGCCTTTGCAAACATAGTAACTTAAAACTTTTTATTATTGAGTTGCAAAGGTACAAAATGTTCCTTTACAAGAAACAGGCTTTGTCAAAAAAAGATTAAAGAAAATAGAGTTGCCGCCCTCAAGACTATTGCTCATCCTCCTTTTCCTCGTTGTCATCGTCCCTTTCCTTCATGTTTCGCGGATGATGTTGCAATATTTCTTCACGCAAAGTGGTGGTATCAATGTGCATATATAACTCGGTTGTTCCAATGCTCTCATGTCCCAACATGGCTTGAATGGCACGCAAATCAGCACCACCTTTCAACAATTCGGTGGCGAAAGAATGACGAAGGGTGTGAGGAGAAATAGTTTTTGTAATACCAGCTGCTACTGCTTGTCGCTTGAGCATGATGAGAATCATGGTTCGAGTGAGGTGTTTTCCGCGTCGATTGAGAAACACATAATCCTCTTCTCCTTGTTGTATCTTCATTAAATTACGATCCACAAACCAATATTGCAATTCCCTTATCGCCTTTGAAGAAATTGGCACCAAGCGTTCTTTACTTCCCTTTCCCATGACACGGACAAAGCCTTCCTCTAAATAGAGATTGGAAAGTTTGAGATTCACTAACTCGGAAACACGCAAACCACACGAGAACAACACTTCTATAATCGTCTTATTGCGCTGTCCTTCGGGCTTTGAAAGGTCGATACTCTTCTGTATTTGATCGATTTCATCGGTAGACAGCACTTCTGGGAGACGTTCACCGAGATGCGGAGACTCTAATAATTCGGTGGGATCTTGTTCTATTTCACCAGACAGCAACAGATATTTGTAAAACGAACGAATGCCACTCAAGATGCGAGCTTGCGAGGTGGGTCCTATTTGGTGTTCGTGCAGCTGGACTGCAAAATGCTGCAAGTCTTCCAATTGCATGTCTAAAGGGCTCATCTCTTGCTGTTCGCAGAAGGACAACAGCCAGCTCAAATCGTTTTGATAAGCTGCCAAAGTGTTAGGCGAGTAATTGCGTTCCAGCTTCAGATAGCGGGTATAAGACTTCACAATATCTGTGATTGTTTTCTTGTCACTTTCCATTTTTATGCGTATTTTTGCAACATACACATCCCTTTGCATTCACACAGATGACTTCTGTTTGGCAAGACATGTATGAACGATACAAAGATAACTAAATCATACGAATTATGAAAATTCAAATTATCAATGGACCAAACCTCAATTTATTAGGAAGTAGAGAACCTGACATCTATGGACAGACCTCTTTCCAAACTTTTTTTGAGGACTTGCAAAGCCAATATCCAGCGATAGAACTATCCTATTATCAAAGTAACATTGAAGGCGAATTGATTGATAAAATGCAAGAAGTAGGCTTCACCTACGATGGCATTATTCTCAATGCGGGTGCTTATACCCACACGAGTATTGCCTTGCTCGACTGTATTCGGTCTCTGAAGACAGAAGTGATAGAGGTTCACATCTCCAATGTCTATTCACGGGAGGATTTTCGACATAAAAGCATGATTTCATCGGCTTGCAAAGGCGTCATTGCAGGCTTTGGACTGAATTCGTATCGATTAGCAATAGAGGCAGTAGTTGGATAGTTGACGAGTACACAAGTTGACAAGTGCACGAGTGAATGGATTGCAAACTGAACGCTGATGAACTGGTCAACCAAACAACTATCAACTTGTGAACTCGTCAACTCGTAAACTTGTAAACTCGTAAACTAATACTTGCTATGAATACTGATTTAGAAACCTATCTTCTCTCGCACATAGATGCCGAAGGAGACTACCTATATCAACTTTATAGAGCCACAAACATCCATACCGTGCATGGACGTATGGCGAGTGGGCATTTGCAAGGACGGCTGCTTAAGATGTTCGTAGAGATGATACAACCTAAGAATATCTTGGAAATCGGTACCTTTAGTGGCTACAGTGCCATTTGTATGGCAGAGGGACTGGGTGAAGATGGACGACTGTATACGTTTGAAATCAACGATGAAATGGAGGACTTTACACGGCCATGGATAGAAAACAGTCCTGTTGCATCAAAGATTCATTTCATCATTGGCGATGCAAATGTGGAAGCGCCCAAGCTAAATATCGTGTTTGATATGGCTTTCGTAGACGGCGACAAGCGCACCTATATAGAGACATACGAAACGGTATTAAAGCTATTGCGACCCGGTGGATTCATTCTTGCCGACAATACGCTGTGGGATGGACATGTGATAGATCCGCATTATCAACATGATGCACAGACACAAGGGATTGCTCAATTTAACGATTTCATCGCACAAGATGCACGTGTGGAAAAAGTTATCTTGCCCATTCGCGACGGTTTGACCATCATCAGGAAGAAGTTAAACGAATGAAAACAAGCTCTTAAAAAGACTAACAGATGGGTTGTCATTTGATAATCCTTGACTTTCCAAACACATACCGTGCCACATGCAACTTTTGCAAGGCATAGGCAACGGTGAAACTGCCGACTACCGTAAACAGCAAAGCCACCAACATGAAAAGCATTCCTGACGGCTCGAGCAACAGATAGGACTGAAACAACTTGGAAAGCACCGTAAACATGGGAGAGAAAAGTAACAAAATAAGAGAATTTCTACCGATGAAAAGGGAGATTTTTGCTACACGTTTGGGCAAATAGGGATACAGCCAAAGCAAGAAAGAGATAACGAAATATACGATGAGCATGCCCCCCATGGTGTGTCTTTGAAGCGCATTTGGCACACAAGTGGCAACTAATACAATTCCTATGAACGACCACCAGGCAGGGTGGAATGTATCAACGAAAGGTCGATGATACAGACGCAACGCGACACCTACACAAAAATACACGGCATTGATCCACGTAACAAGTCCCAAAAGTGCCAACACCCACAAACATAGCAACACGCTCAACAGCATCCACACACGATGATGACTCGCAAATTGGGCAACAACATAAGTAACAATACCACACAACATCAGCGTATGCAGGTACCAATAAGGACCCAAAGGGTGTAAAAACAGCTTATCAAGAAACAAGCCAAAGGTGAGTTGCTGAATATGCTCACGAATGGGTAAGACGGATGCCATGACCACATATCCACTCTCCATCAGCAAATAAGGTACGAAAATCCACTGTATATATCGCAAGAACTGCGGAACAGGCTTCTGTACATGGAGCAGATAACCCGAAATAATAAGAAATCCAGGCATGTGGAACGTGTACACAAAAGCCTTGGCAACAGGATAACGATTGCCAATATAGACAAGATGAAAGACTATCATCAAGAGAATAAACACACACTTGAGAAAATCTAACTCCAATATTCTTGCCTGAGGTTTTGTTGGAGGAGTTGTCACCATTGGCACAAAAATACGAAAAAAGATTTAATTGTCAACTATTATAAGTATCTTTGTCTTTCACTAAAATGATACACCCTTAAAATAGAAGTTTTATGCAAGAAACAAGACAAAACCGCATTGCAAGATTGCTTCAGAAAGAACTTGCTATTATTTTTCAGTCACAAACTCGAGCTACACATGGTGTTATGGTAAGTGTTACCCGAGTACGTGTCAGTCCTGATTTGAGCGTTTGCACGGCTTATTTGAGTATCTTTCCCTCCGAAAAAGGCGATGAAATCTTAGAAAATATCAATAAGAACAACAAATCCATACGTTATGAATTGGGTTCGAGAATGCGCAACCAGCTGCGAATCATTCCCGAATTACGCTTTTTCATTGACGACAGTCTTGATTACATTGAGCATATTGACGAACTGTTGAAGAAGTAAATCCGCAAAGTTTCACAAAATCAGTGAACAAGTAACGCATGAATTTCCCGTTTTTCGTATCCCGTCGCTACCTTTTCTCCAAGAAGAGTACCAACGCTATCAACGTTATTTCCATCATCTCTATGATAGGCGTTGCCGTTGCCACCATGTCATTGGTCATCGTACTGAGTGTATTCAACGGTTTTCACGACTTGGTTGCATCGTTTCTGACAAACTTTGATCCACAATTAGAGATTGTTCCAACACAAGGAAAATCGGCAGATGCACAAGACAAGCTGTTGAAACAGGTGAAACAACTAAAACAGGTTGCGGTATCCACCGAAAACGTTGAAGAAATGGCAATCGCCATGTATCAAGACAAGCAAGCCATGGTAACGATTAAGGGAGTAGAAGACAACTTTGACAGTTTAACCCATATCAAAGATATTCTGTATGGAGATGGAGAATATCAGCTACATGCTGGCAACTTAGAATATGGTGTTCTTGGCATCCGATTGGCACAATCATTGGATGTAGGAGCATCGTGGGACGGCTTTATCAAGATTTATGCGCCCAAACGCATAGGTCAGTTGGATATGTCAAATCCTGGAGACGGGTTTGTCGTTGATTCTCTTTTATCGCCAGGTGTGGTGTTCTCCGTAAATCAAGCCAAATACGACAAAGGGCATATCATTACCTCCATTGACTTTGCACGACAGCTGTTTGATATGAAAGGGCGAATTACTTCGTTGGAACTGAGGTTAAAAGCGGGGAGCGACCTCAAGGAGACACAAAAGGAAATTCAACACATCGTAGGCGATAAATACAAGGTATTGGATCGCTTCGAACAACAAGCAGACACCTTTAAGATTATGCAAATTGAGAAAATCATTGCCTATTTCTTCTTAACTTTTATTTTGGTCATTGCTTGTTTCAATATCATCGGTTCGCTTTCCATGCTCATGATTGATAAGAAAGAGGATGTGATAACGTTGCAAAACTTAGGTGCCAGTAATCAGCAAATCACAAAAATATTCCTGTATGAAGGACGCATGATAGCCGTCATCGGGGCTGTCGTTGGAATTGCCTTAGGACTATTACTGTGTTGGCTTCAACAAACTTTTGGATTGGTATCACTGGGTCATCAAGCAGGCAGTTTCGTTGTGAATGCCTATCCAGTGAGTGTACACTACTGGGATGTTGCCTTTATCTTCCTAACCGTAATTATTGTGGGCTGGGCAGCTGTGTGGTATCCTGTGAGATATTTCAGTAAACGACTGCTCAACGCTAATCAATAGAGAACGTATTAATTCGTTCCGTCCCTTACATGACGAGCATTGAACATCCAAACCGCTGTGCCTTTACAGCAAACCTACTACCACTTTTCAGCTATTTCTACAACGCTCTTGCGCCTTAGCTACAAACGGAATAAGTGTGTGAGGTAACAATATTGTGTATCATCAACACGGCTTTTTCCTTTCAGAAAGATATTTCATTGTAAAAAACGAGCTTTGTTCTACTGTTTCAACAACAGCTCAAACGAATGAAATCAATCGCACTAATTACTTCTTTCGCTTTCCGTTGTTTCATTTGTTGTAACAACACGGACGTTTCAATGATAGAATTGTGACTTTTACATTCTTATCTTTTTGAGTAAAGACATTTGAGGTATTTGTCCTATTATTTTACCAAAAATCGACCATCTAAAATCTTCAAAATAGAAAAAATCAATAGGCAAACGACATGCAAAAATCGTCTGATTTGAACAAAATAAATGCCTCTTCAAACTGAAACATTGACATAACGATCTTAGAAACACTCTTTAGAGGTGTTATTCACATGACATAAGGGCATTAAAGCATGCAAATAAGAAGCTTATCTCACTGCTTTAGTCGAAAAATAGGGGTAAAAATGGGGATAAAAAGTGACGACTTAAACGTAGCACTCTCAATATCAACAAGTTATGAAACTTTCTCATAACTCGCGTATTTGCGACCAAGAATGCGGTTGGTTGATTTCACGCGAGTTTTGAGAAGGTCTTTGTAAAGAAAATTCAGCATTAATTATTCTTCCATGCTGCGTATCACTAACTTTACAAACGCTGCCTTTTGGACGTTTTCCGTGGTAAAAATATCACGATATTGAGAAGGAGGTAAGCATTGCTATCCATACTTACCTCCTATCTTATAAATGTTATCGCACCACTACTTTTTTACCTTTACAAAGATAGACTCCTTGTTGAAGTTTACTCTCATCCGTACCTATTTTTACACCTTGCAAGTTGTAATATGCTTCTTGGGTTGCATCTGCCACCGTATGAGGAATACTTGCGACTTTCTCGGCTTGCTTTTCAAAGGTCCAAATAGATGCTCCCCAATGACGGGGCTTGAGCAACACCGTTTGGAAGGCATTGGGATTGGTGTACCAACTATACGTCCCAGATGCCTCGATGATATTGAAACCCGAGGGACCTTCATCAGTCGTATAAGGAGAAAGCTTCCAACTGTACGTTGTGCCAGCATGGATGGTTTGATCTATCGCACTACTTCCCACACAGGCAGGGACTTTTCCTACCTTGCTAATAATTCCTACCGTTCCGTCTGCATTCTTCACAAAGCGCCATAACAAATCGTCTGTGGTGGCGGTGGTACGCACGGGATAAACGTTGTTGTCAGCAGGATTGAGCTTGGCATAATAATCGGTAAAATAGCCGTTGCGTATCTTATACCAGTACGCCTCGTCTAAAGACTCAACTACCGAAGTGCGTGGAAAGGTCAAAAACTGCTGATACAAGGCTGCATATTCCATATATTCGGCATGGCTCACGGCTTTTGCGTCAGCAAGATGTGCATGGGCTGGCACAATTACCTTCGCATTCAGGAAGGACACAGCCTCATCGGTGAAACTACCGGGTTGGTGAGGAACATTGCCTGCTATGAGTTTGTCACACTTCTTGACCAAAGCTTCCAGCAATGGCTTGTATTGAGTAATCCTTACCAATCGCCACGTGCCGGGATTGCAGAGTATAGGATCGTCGAAAGAAACCACATCGCCAGAAGGATGTCCAAACAAGCGAGGTGTGCTTCCTGTCGCTGTAACAGAATAGTTGGCGATATTCGTCATCACCATAGCACCTGCCACATAATCGTATTGCTTTGCGGGTACAGTGGCTTTGTCGAGACGAAATACCGTTGCATCTGTGGCATTCATCCGCACTGCCTTGTTGTAGTCTGCCAGTTGTATGTACTGCTGAGTGACAGCATTACGTATTTTCCACCCCTTTCCAGTCTTGACAAACTGCCACAGTTCTTCAGGCTCGTTTTGTGGAGTGTAGTGGAAACGCACACCTTGCTGGTTTTGGTACATCGCTGAACCCACATAACGCTTCTTGTAATAGGTAGAAGCCGATACGATTTGATACACCTCATTTTCTTGTGGTTGAACGACATCGACAGCTTTGAAGTGTGCAATGGCGTTGCCAAGCACTTGTACGTCTGCCGTCCCATCCTTTGCTTTTTGCAAGGTTTCCGACAAAGTCTGATGCGCTTCAGCCGACACATAGCCTGCTTCGCCAGGCGTGGTAGTGTCGAGCAACATTTGTGCTTCTTGGATTGCCGTTTGCCAAGCGTCTTGATTGGCTTCTATGTAATGACGGGCATAGACATACTCCATGCGGTCGAGCAGCTCATCATGCTTCTGCAATCGCTGGTAGAAGCTCACCCAGTTCTTCTTGCTTTCGGGCAACCACCCTGTCTCAGCCAAAGCCAACAGACGTGGTAGCAACTGATACTCCAACTGGGTATTGTCGTTACAGGTCTCTGTCCACATGTTTCCTTGTACACCTAAGCAATAGTCTTCCCTGCCGCTAAGTGCACTCACTGGGTTGACACTATACACAGTGGGTACGCTGTTCACATAACCATCACCCCATCCACCTTGATAAATCTCGTTGACATCGGCTTGGCTCTTCGGCACTTGCATCATGTCAAGATACAGAGACTGGTAGGGTACAACGATACTCTTGAAGCCCAAATTGGCAGCTTCTGCACTCTTATTGATGTGATTCCAAGCCATGATGACTGGCTTTACCTTGTTGGTAGCAGGCCAATGCGCCATCAACTCGTCCCACACAATGATTTGCTTGCCGTAATTATCATACAAGTATTCACCCAACAGTTCGACAAGCCACGACTGAAGTTGCTCTACCCCACTAAGTCCTTCAGCCCGAACTCTTTCTAAGCAGTCGGCATTGTTGCGCCACTGGTCGGTTGGACATTCATCACCACCCAAGTGAATGTAAGGTCCGGGGAAAACAGTTGCTACATGTCCGAGTACACATTTTAAGAAATCGATGGTAGAATCCTTGCCTATGTTCAACACATCTTTTGATATACCTCCAGGCACTCGCACACGATAGGTCTTGGTGGGGTCGCAACTAAGCTCGGGATAAGCAGCCACGGCAGCCACCATGTGCCCGGGTAAGTCTATCTCGGGAATAATCGTAATGTTTCTCTCCTGTGCATATTTCACTACTTCGCGCAAGTCATCGAGCGTGTAATACATCCCCTCTCCATATTCGGTATCATCGAAGAACTGCTGACTGCCACCTGCATTCACAAACGAACCGGCACGCTTGCTTCCCACGGTTGTCAGCTTAGGATACTCTGGTATCTCCACACGCCACCCTTGGTCGTCGGTAAGATGCCAGTGAAAGCGGTTCATCTTGTAAAATGCCATGATGTCAAGGATGCGCATTACTTCGTGTTTGTCGAAGAAGTGGCGTGCCACATCGAGCATAAAACCACGATGGGCAAGGGCGGGCGTATCGTTAATGATCAATTGCGGCAACGTCCAAGCGGCACCACTCACAGGTTTCTTCTCATAAAAGGCATTGGGCAATAACTGCTTAATAGTTTGTAGGGCGTAAAAATATCCCGCATCTGTTTTGGTTTTTATCAGTACACCCTTTGCATCCACCATGAGGGTATAGCCCTCATCGGGCAAGGTGGTGTCTATGACCACGCTGATAGCGTTCTCCTTTCGGTCGGTCGTACAAGGCTCGACATTGAGCTGAATGCCTGCCGTTGCAGCCAATTGTTTGGCAAAGGCGGTGGCTTGCTGCTGGGTAACCTCATTCGTATAAGTAATGGAATGCAGTTGGCTGAGTTCGTAGGTCTCGCCTTCAACAAGGGTAAGCGAAGAGGGATAAGGTATCAAGCGAGGCAAATTGCGATAAGCTTCCAATGCACTTTCGGGCGTGAATGACAGTGGATTGTTGACATCACCAACGTCCCACAAGCCCACTTCGTGGCCTACACCAGGACCTGTCCATTGATTCAGAGCAACGGCACCGTTGTCGTAGGGCGTCACTTCGTATTTTCCACTTGGCAAAGACTTGATTTTCAACTTAGTAGCTTGGTGCTTAGAGGAGGCGAAAGCCATGCCTTGTTTGGCGGTGTTGTTAAGATATAGATGTCTTCCTGTCTTGTCAGTAAGCGTGAATCCAGCACTCTCAGAGCCTTCTATCTTCCACAACTGTGCAGGTTGTCCTGTCATAGAGTGGGTTTGCACCTTGACGCCATCGCCCTGAGATGTGAGTACATTTTGACTGTTAGCAAACTGGATAAAATACCAAAACGTATGGTCAGCAGTACTGATTTTTGGGAACTCTGCAGCTTTCAGGTTACACAAACTGCCCAACAACAAAAAAAGAATAGTGTATAGCGTTTTCTTCATGGGGAAAAAAAATAATGATAAATGCCTGATGTAGAACCGAAACAGTATGAATGGCATTTCTTTGAATTTAATATGGGTTCAGAAAAAAAGGCATAGCCCTTATTTGATGACTATTTTCTTGCCATCATGAATATAGACACCTTTCATGGGATGGTCTGCCTTTCGACCTTGCAAGTCATAGTATCCTTTGGAAATAGGTGCCGAATCCGCACTTATCACATAATCGATACCTGTCCATTTTTTGGGCTGAAACACTCGCACATAGTCAACTCTTGATTCATACACAAAGTCCATGTCGGGATTGCTTGCCCATTGACCATTGCCCACACTTTGGTTAAGAATCAGATAAAAGGGCGCATTGAAAGGCCATTGACCTTTTTGCAAGTCATCGTCATTGCTCGACTTGTGGTATCGTCCCTTCTCTACTCCGTCTACATACCATATCAACTCTTCCTCGTTCCACTCCAAACTGTACACATGAAAATTGTCTACATCCACATATTCTGAAAAGCTGGAGGTAGGATTATAGCGGTGATGCAAGTTGTATGTCCAATTGGAGTGTACGGTATGATAAGCCTTATTCTTCATATTGATGGCTTCAAATATGTCTATTTCGCCTGCATTAGGCCATTCTGCGCATGGTGGTTGCGGCATCATCCAGGCAGCGGGAAAGTTTCCAGCGTGCCGTGTGGTCTTCATTCGCACGTCTACCCTACCATATTTGAACGAAAACAAGTCGCGTGTTTCCATGGCACCCGAAAGCATATCTGCGGGATCTTTCGTCTTGTCGGGATTCTTGAAACATCTCAGCACCAAACAACCGTCCTTGATGAAAGCCACTTTGGGGTCAGAACTAACATATCGGCACCACGCTGCACTGTATCTTACAGATGGCTTCCAACGCTTTGGATCAGGAAACGTGCCGTTTGCCTGATTGAACTCATCGTTAAAAACCATCACATAATCTTCTTCATCCGTCTCGTTTTGCCCCATTTTTACAAATGAAGGTTGCAGTTGCAAGTCGCCGTCAACCAAACCGGGAGCAATCTCAAGCAGTCCGTATTGGCAGGCAGAGGCATCCAAGACCGTCTCTACATACTGTGCCACGCCATTGACGAGCGAGTCTGTGGCGGCAAGGTTGCCGTGTCGTACCTTCACCGAACCGAGCTTGAAGCCCTTCTCGGGCTTCATTTGCACGGTGAAAGACTGTCCGTATGGCACCTTGATGCCATTGACAGTTTGTCCTTCGAGCGTCAATACCGTTCCGTTTTTCGAAGAACAACTGACGGTTCCTTGTTCGCCGTGGTGTACAAACAACCGCACATCTGCTATGGCTCCGCCGTTATTGGCGATGTGATTGCCTGCCGAAGTGTTGCCCTCGGGGTCGACGTTGTCCCAATCTATCTTGTACCGCATCATATAATGCCCCGTCTCAAGATTATCAGGAAGGGTGAATTTGGGTGCATTGAGTCGGTCGAGACTTTGCAAATGCTGTCCATCACTGCTGTATGGTTGCCCGTTGCAAGTGGCAGCACTGAAGCTCACCAGTTCGTTATCGGCCGTCAGTTGTCCCCCATCGAGAGGCTGTTTCCAATTGAAATAACCATTCTTGTTCTTATCCACATACACCAAGGTCTGCATCCAACTGCCACTGTAGTTGACACCAGGGGCGACTTGTGTGCCTGCTGATGCCACAAAAACGTGCTGCGTCAAATCGTGATACACGTTTTTGGGGTTGTCGATATTTACTTCCTGCTGATTCAGACGCACAGCGTTAAGCCTTCTGGAAGCGTGCTTGTTGGGTTGGTTCTTGTCGAACGCTATGCTGTAGAAATCGTTTGCTTCTGGAGAACCAATGCTTACAAACAATCCTTCTACCACAACATCACCGTCAATAAGCTCAGCAGGTAAGGTATAGCTATCATTTTCGTCGAAGGACGACTTCTTCACAATCACGTCACGATATTGAGCTACGCCATGAATAAGGCTGTCTCCTTGTAGATTATAGCCATGTCTAACGCGTATTCCTTTGTAAGTAAACCCGTTCTCAGGGCGCATCTTTATGGTTACTGGCTTACCAAAAGGCACATCCTTATTGAGAAAATTGCCTTCTACATCGAACACTTCGCCATTACGCTGTGCATTGGTGATGTGCACTTGGTCACGGTGAACATTGAGTCGGATGTCGACAATAGCCCCACCATTATTGATAATGTTGTTGGAAGTGGATATATTTCCGCCCGCATCAATACAGTTCCAGTCGACCTTATAGCGCATACGGTAGAATCCTGGCTGCATATCGGCAGGCAAAGTGAATGCTGGTGGGTTGAGAACATTGCGGTCATTGCCAGAAATAGCTTGTCCCAAAGAATTGAAACCTTGCGAATCGTCATTAAGATTTTGTGAATAAAAAGCATAAGCCAGCACGTCGCTGCCCTGAACAGGCTTTCCATCGGCTGCCAAATTCGTATCAAATCGCCCGTCTCTGCCATAGTCCAAATAAACATATCCGTGCATCCAATTGCCGTTGTATTTGAAAGCTGGCTGGAGAGTTTCGCCTGCTTTGGCGATGAAATCAACTTGGTCAATCGAGCTGTAGACAGGCGTTTGCTTCGTTATGCTGCCAGCCACCGTTGCTTCCTTGCCGTTGAGCAAAATGCTAAGCAGTCCTCTGTCGGTACGAGTGTAATGAGTCTCCTTGTCAATGTTCAACGGATAGTCTTCACGTTGGGTTTGCGTGGTGGCTTTGTCGTTTACCTCAATACAGTCGATGTACACAGCAAAATCTTCGGTGAGCATGTGTGGAGACTCATTGTCGGGCACTACAACGAGCGAATGCACGTCCACTCCCTCCGCTCCTTTGATAGGAAACACGGCATCTACCCATTGGTCAGGTTCAACTTTGTTGGTAGATAGCACCCAAAACTGCTCCGTCTCCTTTGATTGGTCGTTGCGCTCAACGCGTTTACCTAAGCCGATGAGCATCACTCGACCAGCCACAGGCTTGTGTAGCATGACATGAACGTACTGCAAAGTTGGCGTGAGTTTCAACGGTTGTTGAAGGTCAATGCGTGCTCCGAAGGTGTTAGAAGCGAATCGAGAACGTTGAAAAGCCAAAACTTTGGCTGATGGATTGGGAGCTACGCCTAATATCTCGTCGGTCTCAGTGTGCGGGTTGTCGATGATGCGGACATTGCCTTGCAGTTTTCCTGTGCGGAAAGGCGAGTGTTCCCATGTGTCATAAACGCCGATTGACTTATAGTCTTGTTGCTCAAACCCTATAGACTGAGCCGTTGTTGTGAGTGGGAATAATATCCCAGCCATTAATATAAGGTGTTTGATGGTTTTCATATATTGTGTTTGATGTTTTCGTTATCTATATTTTCATTGTTTTCAAACTGCCTTGTGAACTAAAATACACTCACTGTGTGCAGAGTCGGACACGCCTTGGCGTCGTCAATGACTATTCTCAGAGCCTTGACTTTGTAGCCTGTGCCGTAACTCTGGGCTGTGGAACCGTTGAGAGGAACAATGCGTTTATATCCAACCGTGGTGGTTGTAACACCCTGTGCTACGGGCTTAAAGGTTTGCCCATCCTCGGAAATCTCTAAATGGAATTTGCGAATACGCTGCCCCAAACGAATATACTCCATGAGGGAGACATATCTAATGGTTTGCGGTTGCTTCCATGTCAGGGTGATAGTACCCGTTGTCACACCGTCACTGGCAGCCCAATAGGTATCTTTTTTCGCATCGGTCATATTGCTTGGCTTGTAATCTCTGTTTGCACCATTGCCGCGCTGATCGGTGACTGTGACGGTTGCCAAGGGCGCAAGGTCGTGTCCGAGTCTTTTTCTAAGTAGGTCGCCTGACGCCTTCAATGCCTTTACCGTAGCTTCTGGCAGTAGTCCACGCTTGTCAGGTGGACAGTTAAGTATCAGGGTGGAGTTACGTCCTACGGTCTCAAGATACATTTGGAAAGTCCGTTCGGCACTCATGGGGCGTTCACCTTGGTGCCAAAACCATCCCTTGTCGGTGAACTTGGCATCACTCTCTCCGGGGAACCATATCCACCCGTTCTCCGTTCCGTACATACCATTCCCCTCGGGAGCATATCCTCTGTCCTCGGGACTCCAGTTGGTTTCTCCAGCCCATCCTTGTTCATTGCCTATCCATCGAGCTTCTCCGCCAACTCCCCAGAGGATAATGTCGGGACAAACTTTATGTATAGAATCACGCAGATTGGGCACATCATAGTAAGTATCTCGGTCTACACTAACGGTTACATTGCGACCTCCGTAATAGCCATCGCCACCATTGGCGCCATCGAACCACATCTCAAACTGGTCGGTACCATACTGCGCCAGCTCTGCACACTGTCTAAGGAACACCTCACTGACATATCTCGGCGTGCCATAGAGTGCAGAGTTGCGATCCCATGGCGATACATAAAAGCCATATTTCATATCCAACGCCTTGGCAGCAGCCGCAAACGACTCTGGAAGATTGAGCGTTCTGCCATTCTCGTTGCCAGCACCAACAACGCTGTGCTTAGTGGTTTCTGTGGGCCACAAACAGAATCCGTCGTGGTGTTTCACCACAGCGATGCCGCCCGTCATACCTGCATCACGCACTGCCTCAAGCCACTGACGCGGATTAGGCTTGTCAGTAGGTGCAAAAAGGCTCTCGGCTTCGTTACCTTTTCCCCACTCCATATTGGTATATGTGTTCATACCATAGTGGAAAAAGGCGTAATACTCGGTTTCCTGCCATTTCATTTGTCGCTCTGTTGGCAGTGGAAACACGGGAGCAGGTTCGTTATCAGGATTGGATAACGACTGCTGCACCAGCCGGAACGCTGGCTCCGACTGTGCTTGCACGGTCATGAACGCTGTGGTCATGACCAGTGTTAGTAAGTAGTTTTTCTTCATAAAAATACGTTGCGACAGGTCTCTCATTGCCGTAAAGAACAATTAAGCGACCCTTTGCCGCATCATGGAGTTAATAAATATTATAGCTATTAAATGATTGCTTATGTTGGTTAGTTCCACAAAATTACAAAAAAAGTTTTAGTTTTGAAACAAAATTCAATTGTTTGTGAGCAAAAAGTTACTATGTTTGCAAAGGCTAACACACGGAGACAAGTCGGATGCCGCTCTTCGGAGGCTTCGCGCCTCCGGCCG
>NZ_QFFX01000063.1:0-14706 GCF_023522295.1 Prevotella sp. TCVGH
AACTTCACGCTAAGTGAATGATAATGAACAGTTAATAAATTACAAATATTTTCCAATTATTTGGAAAGCAACATAGAGGATTATCTAAGTTGGCAGGACGAAGTCTGCAAACAGCTTGTCGAATAACAGAAGAACTGGTTTGATCGTTCAAAACCAACAGCAAAATAGTAAGTATAAAGAATACCGAAGCGTCTTTCCAACCAAACTTTTTATACATCAGGTACACCAAAGAAGCGTAAAACGGAATCCATACGAACCGCCCGGTGCAAATTTCCATGAAGTTATCCCAATAGTCTGTATGCCCTCCATTCAGCCAAATGGTTGCCAAGGTATCCCAGTGTACCAACGTATGAATGAGTAAAAGTAAGCTGTCTGTCATTATCTTGTAGCTATATCGTTAAAAATTGTTTGCGTATAAGCTTTGCCTGCCTGCACATATTGTTGCTGTTTATCTCCAAAAGCATGAACGATTTGTTGTCGCTTAAAATCATAGGTCACCCCATGATGCGCATCCATGAGTCCAAACCCATCGTTTATCATAAAGAAAGCAAAATGAGGTGCTGCAGGATTAAACATGTCTTTACTAAATGGTAACGCCTCATGAGCTATGCCCAAGGAGCCTAACAGAGTGGCAGCCAAGTCTTGTTGCGATGCAAATGTGTCAACCTTCTGTGGCTGGCACACTGCCCCACCAGTCCATATCATAGGAATATGGTAGCGTGTAAAAGAAAAATTATCAATGTCTAATGGCCAAGCACCCAAGTGATCGGGCAGCAGAATTACCAAAGAACGGTTCCATTGTGGAGAAGATCTTAAGCATTTAAGAAAATCAGTCACACAACTATCTGTATAAGCAAAGGCATTCAGCACCTTGTCATTAAGTCTATAAAATGGCACATCAAAAGGTTCATGCGAGCTGGAAGTCTGAATAACGCGCAAAATAGGTGTGGAAGTCTTTGTTTGCCGAAGGTCTTTTTTCACCCTTTGAAACAACAAATGGTCTGGTACTCCCCATTTACTTGTACGTTGGCTCACAGGAAAATCAACATCCTCAACAATCTGCAAGAAGCCTTGATTGATGAGAAACGAACGCATATTGGTAAAATCGGCATCGCCACCATAATAATATTGCAAATCCCAACCTGCCTTTTTCAAGAGTTGTGGCATGGATGTAAGGGCGGCAGTCTTCTTGGGATACTTCATTAAGCTTACAGTTGCTGGAGCTGGATAGCCGTACAAGATAGACAACAAACCGCGATCTGTACGAAAACTGTTGGCGTAAAAGTTGGAGAAATATACGCCTTCTTTTTTCAAACGATTAAGTCCGGGAGTAGCGTTGGCAACACTCATCAAGGTATCTGAGAAGCTTTCCAGCACTATCAAATAGATATCGGGGCGTTGTATGGTTAGGAAAGAAGAGGAAACTGTTGAGTCAGCCTCGCTTTTAGAGGACAACATCATCGATACTAATTGATGTGCTTTCTGCTCATCCATCAAGCGATACATCGAAGAAAAACCTTGTTGATGTGTCACACTTTCCATAAAGGAGAATAACGGATTAACAGCGGCATGGTTGAGTCGTTGATGATTCGAGAAATAAGCTTTGCCTGTGTTCATCGTAGACGCCGACCATCCTCCTCGTATAGGTAGAAACAAGGCTGCTACGAAAACGAGAAGAAGCAGCCAATGCAAGATAGAGACAGGCTGACATAGCGTCGTGGAGAAACAACGACCTATGGTTTTGAACAGGGAGTATATAAGAAAAGAAATCCCTATGACTGCTGTCAATCCGAGTAGCAATTGCCAATAGCTAACACTGGCGATTGCATCTTTGGGAGAAGAAACAATATAAAACAGGGGTGTCGCATCCAGTGGGAATTGCCAATAAGGATACAAAGCAATATTAGCCACAAACGACAGCGAAACTAAGACTGCTGCTAATGCCATCCAACATCGATAGATGCTTGAAACAACTCGTTTGACGAACGATGTATGATCTTTATAGAAAGGCAAAGAACTAAGCAATATGAGAAGTCCAGGAACTGCTGTTATATAGCCCGCCAAAGATAAATCTAACGGCAAACCGTGCCAAAGAACTGCAAATAAACTTGATAACTCTTCACCTGTAAATAGCAGAAAGAAAGGCTTTTGTAATACGAAAACGACCACCCATAACACAAAAATTGTGAGTAACCAGCTTATTTTCTTACCAAAAAGGATTTTTGACACCATATAAAAAATATTATTTCCCTGTATATCTGTTCTAACTTCGCACTCATATCACACAAGCTTCAACTGATAAGGACAAAGATAACCATTAGGAATTGAATCAGACAGCAACAGTATGCAAAAGTATAAAGAACTATACGAAGTACAAAATGTTAAAGAAAGATTATGTGATATTAGTTGTACCCATGAACGATTGACCAGCTCCTTACTACGAGGGTTACGCTTCAACCTTATCTAAATCATAGACATGGGTTGCAGGAAAGTTAAACGTCTCCGCCATAAGAAGCGCTTCGGCTCTATTGGGTTTGCCATTGGCAGTCATAGGTATCTTATCTACCGCAATGTATAAACGTGGTTCCCAGTAAGGAGGAAGGGTTCGATGACATATTTTATGGAGGACTCGCAACAAAGCTTGAGGACTTTGGGAAGCTGCTTGTTGTCGAGAATAAGACAGTTCCATTTGAACAAATAGTACAACAATTTCGCCAAATTTAGCATGCTTTCGCTTGGTTATCATATAAGGAAAGGTCAAGAAATTACGCATCAGATTCTCCAACTCCTCTGCATGAACCTTCACACCACCCGTATTTATCACATTATCTTGTCGACCAATGATGCGAAAAGCAAGGACATTTTGACCCTCAGAAGTGCTTGTCAATCGGATTTCTGCAATATCATTCGTCACAATCGGCGTATCACAAAGCTTCGGAGCATCAATAACTAAGCAGTCATCGGCATTCGTTGTTACCTTTATTCCTTGCAAGGGCGTGTACCAACTGGAAGATTGGAGACCGTTCAGTCTGCGTAAGGCAATGTGTGAAAGGGTTTCTGTCATGCCGTAAGTACTCCATACCGCATGAGGGAAGTCGTGCAGTTGGGCTGCCAAGACATCGTCAATGGCCCCTCCACCAATGATAAGATGTTTGATTTGGCGCAATTTTTCCCGTTCTTCGGGTACTTGCAGCGAGTTATATACTTGCAGAGGAACCATGGCGGCAAAGGTAATTGGAACGTCAACCGTTGCCAATGGATGGCCAGAAGGGGCTACCTGTACCAAATGAAGTTGCCTGACCAATGAACGAACCACCATCATCTTGGCGCCAATATAGTCGAGATTCATGCACAACAATGCGGTATCACCAGGCTGTAATGCAAGGAAGTCACAGGTCATCTTGGCACTTTCAATCATTCTGTCCTTCCTTACATTCATCTTCTTCGGTGCGCCTGTCGACCCGCTGGTTTGCACATGGATGGTCTGTGCGTCATTATTCCATTCGCTGATAAATTCTTGATAAGTCATTTCTTACCTCCATTTAATGTCTTTGTAGGCATGAACCACAACTGATCTCCTCTCACTTCCAACGGCATAGGTATATTGTCCGTAAACAAAAGTCCTGTTCCCAAGCCCTGCGGGAAGGTGACATGCGGTCCATAAATCTTTGCGGCAAGTTGTGCAATGGCGTTCAATCCCACATTACTTTCCAAGGCACTGGTGAGCCATGAACCTATGCTTCGTTGTCTTGCTAACGTTATCCATTCTTCAGTTCCATACATGCCACCATGCAACGAAGGCTTCAAAATAATGTATTGTGGGCGTATGGCGTTGAGCAACTCTTCTTTTTCTTGTCGCTGGTTCACACCAATGAGTTCCTCATCGAGTGCGATTGGAATGGGCGACTCACGGCACAAGAGCGCCATTTGCTGCCACTGATGCTGCTTGATGGGTTGCTCTATCGAATGAATGTCATACTTAGCCAACTGTTCCAACTTTGCGAGAGCCTCATCAGGTGCGAAACCTCCATTGGCATCAAGGCGCAACTGAACTTGCTCTGAGGTGAAATGCGAACGGATACCGCGTACCAGTTCCAATTCTTTCTCAAAGTCGATAGCCCCTATTTTCAACTTCACACAGCGAAAACCCTGCTCCAATTTTTCCTGCATCCTATGCGCCATTTCCTCGAATGTACCCATCCACACCAAGCCGTTGATGGTGATTCCCTCTTCTCCTCGTGCGAAAGGGGTATCAAACAAGGCAGCACTTCCGTTTGCATTTATTTGCGCCAACGCCGTTTCCAAGCCAAAGAGCATTGACGGATAAGGTCGCAAACGCTCGTAGTTGATACGCCCTTCGTGCGCCACCTCATTGCACGCTTCGGTTAATATTTGCTCATAATCAGGACAAACTTCACAACTTAAATCTGGCAAGGTGGCACACTCGCCCACCCCTTTGACAGAAGGACGGTCTTCATGCCAAAGAGTTACATAGTAACTCGTGCGTGTTTGGTACACTCCCCGTGAGGTAGTGGCAGGATTTTTGAAGTGCAGTGTGCGCTGACAGATAGAATAACAATATTTCATTTGCGTGGCATTAAGGAAACTGCGGATATTTATCAAAGTCGGGTTTGCGTTTCTCTAAGAACGCTTTTCCACCCTCTTGCGCCTCGTCCATGGTGTAATACAGCATGGTAGCATCGCCAGCCAACTCCTGAATACCAGCCTGTCCGTCCAACTCGGCATTCAGTCCAGCCTTAATCATGCGTAACGCCAAGGGCGAACGCTGCATCATTGTCTCCGCCCATGACACGCATTCATCTTCCAATTCATCAAATGGCACCACCTTGTTCACCATGCCCATTCGCTCTGCCTCGTGTGCCGAGTACTGCTTGCACATGAACCAAATCTCCCTGGCACGCTTCTGTCCCACCATTCGAGCTAAATACGAAGCGCCGAAACCTGCATCAAAAGACCCAACCTTTGGTCCCGTTTGGCCGAAGATGGCATTCTCACTGGCAATCGTCAGGTCACACATGACATGCAACACATGCCCTCCTCCGATAGCATAGCCATTCACCATGGCAATCACAGGTTTGGGTAAGCGCCGAATTTGCATCTGCACGTCCAGCACGTTGAGCCGTGGCACGCCATCTGTTCCTACATATCCGCCTCGTCCCTTCACGTGCATGTCGCCCCCAGAGCAGAACGCTTTGTCTCCCGCTCCTGTGAGAATAACCACACGAATGCCCGCACACTCTCGGCAATAGGCAAAGGCTTGCGACATTTCCCATGTGGTGAGCGGCGTAAAAGCGTTGCGATAACGCTCACGATTGATTGTTATCTTCGCAATTCTGTTATACTCCTCGAAGAGGATTTCCTTAAAGTTGAAGCCGTCAATAGACTTCCATTGTCTTTTTTCCATATCAAATTAAACTTGTTTGTATTCGTTCATTGCCTGTTCATCTTGCTGTTGCGAGGTAAACACCTCAAAGACTACGGGGCGGTCAAAGTTGTCGTTCACAAAGTGATTCATGTGAGTTTCAAGTTCTTCCTCATCGTGTGCCGAAAGGTAAGCCACGTTGTTTTGCTGGCAAATCCCACAAGCCGATGTATGATGTTGGGCAGAAATCAATGTCTGATGAGCCGTACTATCTTTCAAACCTGGCAAACTTTGGAAGATAACCCCACCCCCATTGTTCAGCAACAGCACTCTGAAATTGCCCCCTAAGCTATGCCACAGGGCGTTTTGGTCGTAAAAGAAGCTCAAATCACCGATGACGCAATACACGTTTTGAGTTGTCACCAGCGAGCAACCTGCTGCAGTTGATAAACTTCCGTCAATGCCGTTGACACCCCGATTGCAAAAAACATAATCGCTGGCAAAGTGGTTAACCAACCTAACAGACATGCTGTTGGCGGCATGGAGGATATATCTGCCCTTGTTACTTGCGGTCTCAAAAAGTAATTTTACAGCCTGCAATGAAGAGTAAGGAGGATGGAAACGCTCATTCTGCGCCTGCACTTGTTGAATCAACGTTGCCCACTTTGAACGAAAAACAGACTCAAAAGGCTGTCTTTGTTTTTCTTTTTCCCCACGGACATGCCGCAAGATTACCTCCAAGACATCATTCGGTGCACCCTCAATCACGCCTGTCAAGTTTTGAAAAGTATCATATATCGCCCCTTGCTCATTGACAATCCAAGTCTTGGCAGCTGGAGATTGGCGCAGAAAAGCTTTCAAACGCTTGCTCACCAACGTTCCTCCAAGGTACACCACTACATCAGGTTGATATTGTTCTACCTGCTGCATGCGCGCCAAAACCTTATCTATATGTAGGGGAAAAAGCCCTTCGGTTGGTGAATTGGGATAGCGAGGCGCATCCTCATGACAAGCCATTCCGAGACATTCGTACACAACTACCACATCCGTTGACAACTCGCATAATTGCAAAGCCATGCACCGAGCCTCTTTGTTACTTAACTGTCCCACGACTATCATCGGGCGCTTAGCCGATTGGACATCCGCCAAAAGCGGCTGACAGTGAGCCACATCGGTCGTTGCCGCTATCTGTCGGATACCACGTTCGGTTGGTAACGCTGGTACATTGAACGTAAACAAGGGTTCTGAAATGGGCACATTCAAGTGTACCGGACTGCCACCATGCCGCTGACAACAAAGCAATGCTTCGTTTACCAATCGATTACAGTACCACCGTTCATCATCAGTAGAAGGCTCGGGTAACGAGACTGCCTTGCTGACAAAACGCCCTAAGGCATCCAACTGCGGCAGGGTTTGTCCGTCTTGTTGGTCAATCCACATCGCAGGTCTATCACCCGAAATTACCACCAAAGGCACATGTTGATAATAAGCCTCTGCCGTAGCTGGCAAAAGATTAAGCAACGCCGTACCCGAGGTGACACAAACGGCAACAGGATGCCTTAAGATTTGAGCCATACCCAAGGCATAAAATCCAGCCGACCGCTCGTCTGTCACAGGGTGGCATGTGATGTTGGGGCATACGTTGAGATTATGTACAATGGGTGCATTGCGCGAACCGGGACACACCACAGCGTGTTTTACACCGTGTGCCACTAATAATGCGGTGAGTATGTTTACGTTCTCTTTATCTGAATAGGGCATGGAGGAAGTGTTTAGTTGACAAGTTTACAAGTTGACGAGTTCACGAGTTGATAGTTTTTTAGTTGACAGCTGATAGTTCATGAGTTGATAGTTGACAAGTAGACGAGTTGATAGCATTGCTAATCATAAAGTCCAAAGCTCAATATTCAATGTTCAAAGTTATCAGCTTACAACTCCCCTTCGCTTTGGGGAGGGGTCGGGGGAGAGGCTGTTATTTTCTTCATCGTTTCCATTTTCGCTTCAGTCTCTTCCCACTCCTGTTGCTCTACGCTATCAAGGAGCAGTCCTCCGCCAGCATAGAGACGATAACTATTCTCTAAAATTTGCATACATCGAAGTGAAACATAAAGATGAGTCTCGCCATTTGGATCGAGTAAGCCTGCGAATCCACTATAATAAGAGCGGTCGTCATGCTCGTGCTGAAGGATGAACCGCTGTGCCTTGGTCTTTGGCAGCCCACACACAGCAGGTGTAGGATGCAAAGCCTCAAGTAGAGAGCCCAAGGACTGGGTATCGTGAAGGCTAAACATAAAATCACTGCGCAGATGCACCAAGTCACCTGCCTGAACGGTATAAGGTCCTCGCTGGGTAAGTTGATCGGAGAAAGGCGACAGACATTGTTGGATATAAGTAGCAACCAACTGCTGCTCCTGCTTGTTCTTAGCCGACCAATCATTCATGCCATCGCCATTCACGCATGGCGTACTGGCAGAAGAGCAGTCAGCATCGGGTGCCAATTCTCTCGCTTTCATCGTGCCAGCCAAAGCCATGGTGCGCCACGTCTCCCCATCACCGTCGAGCAACACCTCTGGTGTAGCCATGAGCCATGTGCCAGTCTGGGGCGTTGACACCAACATAATGCAAAGATGAGGATATGTTCGGCACGCCTCCAAAAACAATGTTTCCGCATCCACCAGTGCCGAATGCGGTATTTCTTCACAACGAGCCAACACGATTTTCGCTAACTTTCCGTCTTTGAGCTGTTGATGAAAACAACGGAAAGCCTCGCCATACCGTTCCCTGTCATCACAAGATGAAGCCAAGACCGTCGCTCCGCAGCCATTGCGCAGCCTTGCAAAACAATCGCCCACGCACACCCGTTCTTTCGTTTCAGGATGAAACAACACGACAGGATGCGCCTCGTCTATCTTGAAAGGAGCAAGCACAAAGCCTTCTTTTCCATTCAAATCTGTTAATGAAAAGTAAGTCTCAGGCTCTCCATTCTTTTGGGTAAGTTTTATAAAATGCCTTTTATCGGGCAGCCTATAATACGCAAAACTATTCATTCTGAGACTTGTTCATCACATAATTGATAACTTGCACAGTTGAAATGAGTTCTTCTTGCTCGTTTTTTATCTCGATATGCCATTGGTGTAGCGTTGTTCCTTGATGTTGCAGTCTGCCAAATGCCGTTACCGTTTCGCCTTCCATCACCGTTCGCACATGGTTGCCACTGACGTTGATACCTACACAAATGTTGTCGGGGCATATAGCCATACTGCCTACTCCAGCTAAATTTTCAGCCAAGGCCAAGGTGGCACCGCCACTTAGGAAACCAAATATTTGCTTGTTTTTGTCTGTCACTTTCATTCGCGCCATACAAGTATCTGGCTCGGGAGTGGACACAAACTCCATACCAAGCGTGTTTGACAGTCCGTCGTGACACGCCATCATATCTTTCATTTTTTCTATATCCATGGGTGCAATCGTTTCTTATTTATTCCAAAATTACAAAAAATGATAGAATTGGCAAAATATTAAATTAGGTTTTTAACAAAAATACAGCGCATTTTAGCATTGACACAACTTCTTCTGCTAAAATACGAGAAGCACGCACAAGTTTACTTATCTTTTTGACCACCAATACATTAGAAACAACATTGCAATCACATCCCATAAAATTGCTTATAAAAATCGCCTCTTTCATGCCCAAACTGCCCTTATTTGGTGCAAATAAGCACGCAAAAGCATGGAGATAGTGGGACAAACTCAATGGAGTAACCGCCCTATCCCATTGACATAACAAGATTAAGTGATAGAGACAAGCGAACAAAGCCTTATTTTTGCACCTAAATGGGCAACTTCTTTTTCTATTTTGAGAATTATTTTTGTAAAATAAAACGAATTCGATTAACATATTAAAGAATTATTAACTATACTTTACTTTTAAGGGTAAGCACCAATCAGTAAACCACTTCGCGTTACTCAACTTATTCTTTTGTCTGTAAAAAGTACAAGATATAATTTTTTCTTCCAACGCATTTCATTAACTTTGCAGAAACAACATCACAACTCTTACTTATTATTATAACAACCAATGGATATTACTAAGCGTAACGGCTCTACCGAGCAATATGACAAAGAGAAAATTGCCACGGCCATCAAGAAGAGCTTTATCAGTACGAAACACGAGATAGACGACGCCACCATCTACAAAATGGTACAATCGGTAGAAGATATCGTTTGTACCAACCACATCAAGCAAAATGTGGAGAGCATTCAGGATGAGGTGGAAAAGGCGCTGATGAAAAACGGTTATTACGCCGAAGCAAAGAGTTTTATCCTGTTCAGATGGCAGCGAACCGAGATACGTCGTACCTATAGGCGCATCGCCGAGGATTTGCAAGACGAGCATATCACAGAGGTATTGAAACACATTGCCGCAGACTTTACAGACAAAGAATATAGTATATTGCTGCTCATTGACAAGTATGCCAGCTTCAGCAAAGCGGGCATGACCGCCACCGAACGCATGGATGCGCTTATCAAGGCAGCGGTGGAGCTTACCACACAAGAGGCTCCCGAATGGGAATTCATTGCAGCCCGACTGCTCACTTACCAACTCAACAAACGCATCGCACGCTTTGAAGACAGTGAGGGACTGATGTCTCTGTATGACAAGATGAAGTTCTTGACTGACAGAAATCTTTATGGCGCATATATCTTGCAACAATACAGCAAAGCCGAAATAGAACAAGCGGCGACATTTATGGATGCCAGTCGCAACCACTTGCTCAACTACTCGGGACTGGAACTACTCATCAAACGCTATGTAATTCGTAATTTTGATAACAGTCCCATTGAGAGTGTGCAAGAAATGTTCTTGGGAATAGCCTTGCATTTGGCGATGAACGAACCACAAGACCGCATGATGTGGGTGCAACGCTTTTACAACATGCTGAGCAAGCTACAAGTAACCATGGCAACCCCCACCCTTTCCAATGCGCGCAAACCATTTCACCAACTGTCAAGTTGTTTCATTGATACCGTTCCCGACAGTTTGGAAGGCATCTACCGAAGCATAGACAACTTTGCGCAAGTGAGCAAGTTTGGCGGTGGCATGGGACTCTACTTTGGTAAGGTGCGCGCTGCTGGCGGCAGGATAAGAGGCTTCAAGGGTGCTGCAGGTGGCGTTATTCGCTGGATGAAATTAGTAAACGACACGGCCGTTGCCGTTGACCAGTTAGGTGTTAGACAGGGTGCGGTGGCTGTATATCTGGATGTATGGCATAAGGATTTACCCGAATTCCTACAACTTCGCACCAACAATGGCGATGACAGGATGAAGGCACACGACATTTTTCCCGCCATCTGTTACCCCGATTTGTTTTGGAAAATGGCGGAAGAAAACCTCAACCAAGACTGGTATATGTTCTGTCCCAATGAGGTGATGACCACTAAAGGCTATTGTTTAGAGGACTTCTACGGTGAGGAGTGGGAGAAACGCTATTGGGATTGCGTGCATGACAGCAACATTTCGCGAAGAGTTATGTCTATAAAAGAGATAGTCAGACTTATCCTTAAATCGGCTGTGGAGACGGGTACTCCCTTCACCTTTAACAGAGACACGGTGAACAGGGCCAACCCCAACCACCACAAAGGCATCATTTACTGCTCTAACCTCTGCACGGAAATAGCTCAAAACATGTCGCAGATAGAGGAAGTATCAAACGAGATACGCACCGAAGAGGGCGACACCGTAGTGGTAAGAACCGTGAAACCGGGCGACTTCGTGGTGTGCAACCTTGCCAGTTTGTCGTTGGGACACCTGAAACTGGAAGACGAAACAGAGATGAGAGAGGTGGTGTCAAGTGTGGTAAGAGCCTTGGATAACGTGATAGACCTGAACTTTTACCCTCTTCCTTTCGCAAAAATCACCAACCGTACCTATCGAAGCATCGGCTTGGGCGTGAGTGGTTATCATCATGCACTGGCCATAAGGGGCATCAAATGGGAAAGCGAAGAGCATCTGTCGTTCATAGACAAAGTGTTTGAGCGCATCAATCGTCTGGCCATTGAAGCCAGTTCGGACATTGCAAAGCAAAAGGGAAGCTACAAATACTTTGAGGGTAGCGACTGGCAAACAGGCGAATACTTCACCAAGCGACAATATACATCGCCCCAATGGAAAGCACTTGCCAAGAAAGTAAGCCAGCAGGGCATGCGCAACGCCTACCTCTTAGCCATCGCACCCACCAGCAGTACCAGCATCATCGCAGCCACCACGGCAGGCGTAGACCCCGTGATGAAACGGTTCTTCTTAGAAGAGAAGAAAGGTGCCATGTTGCCTCGAGTTGCTCCAAGCTTATCGGATAAAACCTATTGGGTGTACAAAAGCGCATACCTGATAGACCAATCGTGGAGTATGAGAGCAGCGGGAATAAGACAGAAACACATTGACCAAGCACAAAGTGTCAACCTATACATCACCAATAATTATACCATGCGGCAACTGTTGGGACTGTACACCTTGGCATGGCACTGCGGTGTGAAAACCATCTACTATATCCGAAGCAAATCGTTAGAGGTAGAAGAGTGTGAAAGCTGCGCCTCATAAGGCAGAAACAGATTGATGTGATGGCAAGTTGATGAGGTAAAAAGCAGACTATCAACTTGTAAACTTGTAAACTATCAACTCGTAAACTAAAAAAACATGACACAATTAAAGCGCAATTCGCTATTCAATCCAAACGGAGATACAGACCTACGATTGAGAAGGATGATTGGGGGAAACACCACCAACCTCAATGATTTCAACAACATGAAATACCAATGGGCAAGCGACTGGTACAGGCAAGCCATGAACAACTTTTGGATTCCAGAAGAAATCAACCTCACCCAAGACACAAAAGACTATCCACGACTGGACAAAGCCGAGCGCACAGCCTACGACAAGATATTGAGTTTCTTGGTTTTTCTCGATTCCCTGCAAAGCAACAACCTGCCTTCGCTGTGCGAATACATCACAGCCAACGAGGTAAACCTATGCCTACACATACAGGCTTTTCAAGAGTGTGTGCACAGTCAGAGTTACAGTTACATGCTCGACACGATATGCAGCCCCGAGCAACGCAATGACATTCTGTATCAATGGAAGACAGATGAGCATCTGTTAAGGCGCAACACCTTCATCGGCAACTGCTATAATGAGTTTCATGAAAAGCAAGATTTGTATGCGCTGATGAAGACCTGTATTGCCAATTTCATCTTGGAAGGCATCTACTTTTACAGTGGTTTTATGTTTTTCTACAATCTCAGTCGCAACGGAAAGATGTCTGGGTCGGCGCAAGAGATACGCTACATCAACCGTGACGAGAACACTCACCTGTGGTTGTTCAGAAACATTATCAAAGAATTGAAAAAAGAAGAGCCCGAAATGTTTACGCCCGAAAAGGTGAAAGTGTACGAAGAGATGATGCGAGAGGGCGTTCGTCAGGAGATTGCATGGGGACAATACGTGATTGGAAACGACATTCAAGGACTCAATGCGCAAATGGTGACAGACTACATTCATTATCTGGGCAACCTGCGTTGGCACAGCTTGGGCTTTGATTATCTGTATGAGGACAATCAAAAAGAACCCGAAGACATGAAATGGGTAGCGCAATATTCAGACCCGAACATGGTAAAGACCGACTTCTTTGAGGCGAAAAGTACGGCATACGCTAAGAGTACAGCCATTGAAGACGACCTATAAGCGCGAATAAACATGCTCAGTATTGCCGTTATTGGTGGTGGGGCAGCTGGTTTCATGGCTGCCATCACCGCCAAAAGACAAATGCCGAATGCCAACGTCTGCATCTTTGAGAAAGGGAAAAAGGTGTTGGCGAAAGTGGCTGTGACTGGTGGTGGGCGTTGCAACATCACAAACTCGTTCGCACAAGTAACCGACTTGAAGCAAGTGTACCCACGCGGTGACAAGCTCATGAAACGCTTGTTTAAGGTCTTTGGTTATCAAGATGCGTACCAATGGTTTGAGGATAATGGGGTTAAACTCACCACACAGGCTGACCAATGCGTGTTTCCACAATCACAAACATCACAATCTGTCATTGATTGCTTGGTGGGATTGGCGCATCAATGGGGTGTGGACATCTATACAGAGCATTGTGTAAAGAAGATTACTCCACTGGAAAATGGAGACATCAAGTTGTATTTCGCACGGCAAGAGCTATTGGTTTTTAACCGTGTAGCTATCACAGTAGGAGGAACACCGCATGCGAAACAACTGCAATATCTGTCGGACATAGGACACAAAATAGAACCGCCATGTGCTTCACTGTTTACATTCAGCATTAAAGAGCAACGTCTTACAGAACTAATGGGAACCTGCGTAGACCCCGTCTATCTATCCATTCCCGGCACAAAACTACGAAGTGAAGGCACACTGCTTATCACGCATTGGGGATTGAGCGGACCGTCAACGCTCAAATTGTCGGCTTATGCCGCCCGAATACTCAACGATCGCAACTATCAGTTTGATGTTTCAGTCAACTGGATTCACACCACCAATACTCAAATTGTAGCAGACACACTGCGACAAACTGCCATGGCAAACGCACAAAAGCAACTGCACTCCGTCCGACCTTACATGTTGTCCGCACGCTTGTGGAACTATTTGATTGGGCGAGCAGGATTCTCCGTTCAGCAAAAGTGGAATGAGTTGGGAAGCAAAAGTATCTATAAGTTGACCGAAACTCTCACTAACGACACATACACCGTAGCAGGAAAAGGTACTTGGAAAGAAGAGTTTGTTACCTGTGGCGGTATCAGTTTGAAGAGCATCAACCTTACTACGTTAGAGAGCAAGGCATGTCCAAATCTGTTTTTTGCTGGCGAAGTGGTCGATGTCGACGGCATCACAGGGGGATTTAACCTACAAGCGGCATGGACAATGGGCTATGTCGCAGGACTAAATCTGACAAATGCGTAACATAACCATCAACCACAGCACCTCATTTCTACTAAGAAATAGAAGAACACGAGGATAAACCATCTTGTCAAACCTCCCTTTGAATAAAAGTTCGTTGCGGTAGGTTGCGTTCACTTGCTGGTCAATTCCCGTCGCAGGCCTATCAGTTGACAGCAGCACTAACAGCACATGCAGACTACAGACCACCGCCACAGCGGGCACGACATTCAGCAACGCCGCACCCTACATAACACACGCCGCCACTGGCTGAGTCTTAATTTGCGTCATACCCTAAAATGGGTCAGTCGTAAAACCCAGTTGCACCCCTCCTCTCATGCACATAATTTCATAAGCCTGTAAAGGAAGAAAG
>NZ_QFFX01000064.1:0-14046 GCF_023522295.1 Prevotella sp. TCVGH
CTAAGTGAATGATAATGAACAGTTAATAAATTACAAATATTTTCCAATTATTTGGAAAGCAACATAGAAGACTATGAGTCTCCTTTGTCTTTCTGCCAAACATATTGCGGCTACATAACTCCGCTTACAGGCACACTGACGGTGTCGTGGACGGGGAATTTCTCGCAGCTGATGTAGAGGGTGTCGAATGCGTCGGAGCCGTCGGTGCGATGTTCGAGGAGATCTTCTTCCTATTCGGCGAACTTTTCACCTGACTTGGCCTTACTAAAGCCGTTGCGTTCTCTTGACACTCCTACCGACTGGAGGGCAAGAATAAGGCCGGGATTGTTGCTACGGCTGAAAAAGGTACATAAGGCGTTACTTGCCAGCGAAGCCCTTGACTGATGAGCTGGTGCTGCTCGTTGAGATGCATTGGGTTGCCTAGATGACCCACTTCTACCTGCTAGTCGTGGCATTCAAACTAGTGGATGACCACGAAAATTCCGCTCGTTGGTGAGAGACTTTGTTACGACCAAGGGCATTAGTGTAGTAGTTGATGACAGTCTTATTCTAGTAGCTCTGAATGATACGTAAGAATAGAATCCCTGACATCGTGCCGTAATAAACTTTTTTCTTAACCGTTTGATTTTTGGGTGTAATAAAGGGTGTAAATCACGTAACTTATTGATTTACACCCTTGTTTGCGGAGAGAGAGGAAAATGACCATTTCGCTGCAACTCCTTGTATCATAGTCTTTTATTTTTTTATCCTTTTTAATTGTAGCCATATTGTAGCCACAACAGAGTATTTTGAGAGTACACGCAGATACTGCTACCCGAAATGCGCACTTGCATTTCTTGGGTTCAAAAGTACAAAAAAGTAGAACATCCTCCAAATTATTGTGGGAAAATGTTTTAGAAATCTTTTGGCTACAATTTTCAGTGCATGGTGCAAGTCTATATATATAGATAGACCTTGCACCATGCACTGACAGTCCCAAAGGTGTGATTGATATGGCAGGCTCAATATTTTCGCCTACGTATTGGGCAACACGGCAACAAATAACGCATAATGTTAAAAATGCAAAATGGCAATATAATGCCAATATTGGCAATTTAATATTCTTTCTAAAGCCCTATTTGTTAAGAACTTTGCAGCATTATTTCTAACAAAAAGACGGATACATATGAATACAAAGAAACAAAACTCCGGAAGTAATGCAAAATTCTACGTTGTACTTCCGACACTTGAAATCATGCTCTCCGCCAGCAAAAACTGCAAGCTAAGGGCAGGCTATGCCAATATGGAATATTCCAACTTTATGAAACACTGCAAGATGCAGACCGACCTTCGTATCAACACTTATGCAAGATGTGCGGCAGCCTTCGATATG
Organism: Prevotella sp. TCVGH; assembly: GCF_023522295.1. Classification (NCBI taxonomy): domain Bacteria; kingdom Pseudomonadati; phylum Bacteroidota; class Bacteroidia; order Bacteroidales; family Prevotellaceae; genus Prevotella; species Prevotella sp. TCVGH. Next base: position 1,373 of record NZ_QFFX01000064.1, read on the forward strand.
GACGTGCTCTTGATACATCTCCCCAAGGGTATGATTGAGTCCATGATAGCAACCACGCCCCATAAAAGCCTTCGCTTCTCCACAATGGAGCAGGAAGATCTCATCGTCATTCTCAATCGGCTGTGCAAGCTGGACAGTAGAAGATTTAAGCAGCATCTTATGCAGTTATTGCACCAATTGGGGAAGGACTCTGAATTTCCAGACGGATGATAATCCACGGAGAGCAACTATTCAATCCTAAACTGAAAAGAGAAGTGGCATATGACAGAAGAAGACAATTTACAAAAGACGGTAATTGCAGAGTTACGCTCACTAAGGAACGACATGGAGCGGATAGCCGGCTTTATCGTGGAAATGAGACGCGATTATTCCGTTTTGGAGGATAAGATGGAACTCAGTTCCTCCGACGTCATCAGACTCTTGGGCATTTCGCGGGCATCCCTTGCCCGATGGAGGGACACCAACGCAATCCCGTTCAGGTATATATCATGCAACCACGTTGCCTATCCGTTCAAGGGACTTTACGTCGCCGTCAAGAGCGGACGTGCCTCCTTCAAGGGTTTCAGACGAGTGGAAGCCCTGCAACGACTCAACGCCTACAAGGATGGTGTCCTTAAAGGTTATATGGGAAATGGTCAAACTTTATTTGAGGAGCTATGAACATCAAAGAAGAAATACTAAGCCGAACCAACAAAGGACTGGATGTGTTCTGCTTCTATATGCCTATCGACTTTGTGCCAAAGCGCAATTTCCGAAATCCTATGTATGACGACAGGCGTGCATCGTGCAATATCTATCTCGACAACAAGTCCGGCTGCTACCGAATGAAGGACTTTGGCAACGATGCCTACTCCGGCGACTGCTTTTGGTTTGCAGCCACAATGCTCGGACTGGACGTGAGGAAAGACTTTGTTAAGGTGCTTGAAACCATAAATCGGGACTTGCAGCTGAATATTTGCATTGAAAGGAAAGAACATAGTAATCCCCACACAATGATGATGAAGCCTTGTAAACCAACCTTAGTACAACCACCTAACCAGCTCAAGAAGATGGAAGGTAAAAAGTGGTACAAGCTAATTGAGCAATCTTTCAATGTCAAAGAACTAGACTATTGGGAGCAATATGGTATTGATACTAAGACTCTGCAACGTTTTCATGTAAAGTCGCTTGCTCACTATGAGTCTGTCTCCAATCAGGGAAAGCCGTTTACTCTTGGTTCTACACATGATGAGCCTATGTTTGGATATAGCATGGGGAAGTTTGTAAAAGTCTATCGCCCTAAGAGTAAGCTGCGCTTTCTTTATGGGGGTGAGAAAGTGAACGACTATGTCTTTGGCTTCCAGCAGCTGCCCAGCAAAGGGGATGTTGTTTTCATCACAGGTGGGGAGAAAGACGTGCTTTCACTTTCGGCTCATGGTTTCAACGCCATCTGTTTCAACAGTGAGACGGCACAGATTCCTGAGAATATCATCGAAGGATTGCAGCTTCGCTTTCAACACATTATTATATTGTACGATACGGACGAGACAGGTGTAAGGGAAGCTAAACGGCAGACAGATGCATTTGCTCAATACAAGGTATTGAGTCTAACCTTACCATTGCAAGGGGGTAAGTCGGAGAAGGATATATCGGACTTCTTTGCCTTGGGCAATGAAGCAAAGGACTTGAAAGTGCTTCTTAATGATATGTTCACCAATATGTATGCACAGACGATGATGATATTGCAATCTTGTGAGATAGACTACGATAATCCGCCAGACGCTTCAAAGTCGGTGGTGGCAGTAAATGGTGTTCCGCTTGGAACGCAGGACAATCTGTTTTGTATCACAGGTGGAGAAGGAACAGGCAAAAGCAACTACATTGCCGCCATCCTTGCCGGCACTCTTGGGAGAGAACGATTAAAGGCAGAGCAAACCTTGGGATTGGAAGTAACAGCCAATCCCAAAGGATTGGCTGTACTTCACTACGATACAGAGCAATCGGAGGCACAACTCTATAAGAACTTGGAGAAGACACTTCGCAGGGCTGGTGTCAAGTCCGTGCCAGAGTTTTATCATTCCCTCTATCTGGCATCGCTATCACGCAAGGACAGACTGAAGATTATTCGTGAAAGTATGGACTTATTCCATCACAAGCACGGGGGAATACACCTTGTGGTCATTGACGGTATAGCAGACCTGATACGCTCCGCCAACGACGAGACGGAGAGTATAGCCATCGTAGACGAACTCTATCGATTGGCAGGGATTTATAATACTTGCATTATTTGTGTCCTACATTTTGTACCTAACGGCATTAAACTCAGAGGACATATAGGCTCGGAGCTGCAACGTAAGGCAGCCGGCATTCTCTCCATTGAGAAGGATGACAATCCTGAATACTCAGTCGTCAAGGCTCTGAAAGTGCGTGACGGCAGTCCTCTAGATGTGCCGATGATGCTCTTTGGCTGGGATAAGAAAGCCGATATGCACATTTATCGTGGGGAAAAGTCGAAGGAGGATAAAGAGAGACGCAAGACCGATGAGCTGTTGGCTGTTGTAAAGTCTGCATTCCGTGCCAAACTAAAGTTATCATATCAAGAGTTATGCGACGTGTTGATGCGAGAAATGGAAATCAAGGACCGAACGGCAAAGAAGTACATTGCCTATATGAAGGAGCAGCGTATCTTGTCGCAAGACACAAGTGGTAACTATCAAAAAGGAGAATTATGTCATACATAGACCAAAGAACCGAAGAAACATGGCAGAAACGCTTGTTTGACAAGCTGATGACCGTTGAGAACAAACTTGACCATCTGCTGGTTTTGCAAGAGCAATCTGTCGATACGACCATTCACCCTCCATTGAAACCCGAATACTTGGACATCATCGACGTTTCCAAGATACTCAAAGTGGAGCAGAAGACCATCTATAACTGGGTTTGGGCAGGAAAAATCCCTTATCTTAAAGCCAATGGACGGCTTCTTTTCCTGCGTGAAGAGATAGACGAGATGTTGCGCAAACGGGATAATTGGTAAGACCTTATCGTATGTTTTCACTCGGTATTTGCTGTTCAATGTTTTTTATTGTTCATTATTATTGAACGATCATGATTTATTGAACAGAAAATTTGGAACTATCATATTTGTTCATTATCTTTGCATTGTTCAATAGAATTGAACAGGTTTTGAATAATGAACAAATATGAGTGAATTACTTATTATTGAACAAGCAGTAAATGCTATGAAGTTACAATGGTTAGAAAGTAACGAAAGCATTACATACGATTTTATTCCACAAGAAAACCCTATGATTAAGGGACAAATAAAAATCTTGGGGATAAATTTTCTTTGCTTAATTGAAAACGAGGTGAACGGTGTTAATGTAACTCGTATCAAAGATACCATAAAAAACTGTCCTGATTTGCAGGCAATCCCTTTTTTGGTAGTAGCACGATATGTGCAACCCATGGTCTATGAAACTTTGAGAACGGCTGGCATCAACTTTGCCGATACCGCAGGAAACTATCAAATTCGGCATACAAAAGACAAGGGTATCATATTTCAACTCTCTCATACAGGCGAAAAAGCACCTACAACGCTTAACAAGAGTTATCCTATATTTCAAGAGGCAGGACTAAAGGTCATTTTCTTTTTGCTACAAGATGATAATAACATAAGTAAGACTTTCCGAGAAATTAAGGAACAATGTGCGGTTTCTTTGGGTACCGTAAAAAATGTACTTGATGAATTAGAGGTGCGTAAATTTGTTCTCACAACCAAGAAAAAACGCACTTTAAGGGATAAGCGTCGATTGCTTGACTTGTGGGTGGAGAATTACCATCAAGTACTTAAGCCTAAATTGCTGATTAAGCGTTTGGGGTTCAGAGACGTAAAGAGCAAAGAGCAATGGGATAAGATAACCTTGCCTGAGGGGATGTACTGGGGCGGAGAATGTGCAGCTTATCAAATTGATGGGTATTTAACACCACAGAAATTTGAGATTTACACAGATTTAGCTTTCGGCAACCTGATGAAAACTGGTGCCGTGCATACCATTGAGGGAGAAATAGAAATGTATCAAAAATTCTGGAAAGCCGGCAAGATGCCCGTAATCCTTATTTATGCGGACCTGTTAGGTGATGGAAACAGCCGTTCCATAGAAGCTGCAAACAAATTATTGAACGATGAACTTCCAGATTTCAAGTGATAAAATAGGCAATCCTCTTTTGATAGAATTGCTAAGCGTAGTCAATGAATGTTTCAAAGAAGTTGGACAAGACTTCTTTGTCATAGGTGCAACAGCCCGGGATATATTGATTCGACAGTTAGTAGGAATAAGTTCTGGTCGAAAGACAAGAGACTTGGATCTCGCTATTGCTATTCCTAACTGGAAAGCCTTTGACGATATTACGCAGACACTTTTATCGCATGGATTTACAAAAGAAGAGAAAATGTATCAGCGGTTTTATTATGGGGCTTACGAAATGGACGTTGTACCATACGGTGAAGTTACAAAGGAAGATGGCTATATTTACTGGCCACCGGAAGAAGATATTGCCATGTCGGTTAAAGGATTTGAGGAAGTGCTGAAAAATGCCATAACCGTAAGCATTGATAATAAATTCGACATCAAGATAGCATCGCTACATGGACTTTTCATCCTCAAACTCAATGCTTGGCTGGATCGCAATATCCAAACAAGCAAAGATGCGGATGACATGGGCTTTATCATAGATAACTATTTCTTTGCCAACTTAAACCGGAATGTTTATCAAGAAGTATATGATTGGGAGGACTTTGACGAGTTTGTTGTTGGTGCATATTGGCTTGCCAATGATATTGTCAGCTTTTTATCCATAGAGCATTTAGCCTATTATGGGCAATGCTTACAGGGGGAAATAGAAAAAGAGGAGGATAGCCGACTCCTTCAACAAGTGCTTGACAGTAACTCTGCTTTTCAATATGAGCAAATTCTTCAAGCTTTCAAAAAAATGATAGCGGTGTTTAATAAGAATCTTCGATGAATATACAGATTGAGTTTCAAAGTATCGCTACTGGCGAAAAGAATGGCGACTTTGTCCTATATGAAGAATTAGCTGGTGGAACATTAGTGGTACTTGCCGATGGCATGGGAGGATTGTCCTTTCCCGAACAAGCTGCCAAAACAGTTTGTGAGGCTGTACGCTATTATTTTGTGAACAATGAAGTGTCCAATCCGCTTAACTTGATTAGACGAAGCCTTGAGTATGCCGATAATGTTCTGGGTGAATTATGCTACCAAAAGAAATCCAAGATGGGAGCTGCACTTACTCTTATGTACATCACTAATATGCAACTATATTACACCTCATTGGGTGATGTCCGATTATATCATAAAAGCATTGATGGAACAATTACGCAACTTACGACGGATGATGTCGTGTGCATAGAGGATGAGTATTATCTCACAGTCTGTATTAACGGTAAAGGATTTAGGAATCCGATAGAAGTGCAAAATATACCCGTGAAAATTGGCGACGGCTTTCTTCTTTGCAGCGATGGCTTTTATAAATGCCATCATATAAATGCTTATCTGCAAAACAAGGAATTGCCACCCTTGCAACATAGAAAAGATGATTGCTCCATAATAAAGGTGGATATTAGGTAAAGCAATTAGACTTGGCAATAAAGATTGTCAAGTCTAATTGCTTATACTTACACTTAAAGTCTCCATTTAGGGCGGATGCTTTGATAGTGATTGTCTTCTTCCTTTTCTTGTGTCTGAGTGGTACTACTCTTCATTGTCGTGGAATTTTCATTATTGGATATGTCCCTTTCCTCCTCCTTATCCTCTTTGTTATCTGTAATCGTCAAGGCAATCTTTCTGTCCAACTCTGCCGACTGCCCTTTGAGCGAACGAAGCTCGTCCTCTTTCTTCCACGTTCCATTAGCAATAGCAGTATAGATTTCCTTATTGGCTGCAACCTTATCTTTCTCCTTCTCATGCGATTCTATCACCTTGGGGATACGCCCCAGCGCACCCAAGAAGTTCTCACACGCAAGTTTCGGGTCTGTTGCCAACTTACCGTTATTATAGGTATAGTAAATGCTTTCCTGTCCTTTGACAAAGAAACGGTTCACGGAGCAGTCAAACAAATCTTTTGAGGTACTCTCCGTCTTCACCATGATTGAAAAACCATAAATCTCACCGATTTTATTGTACTCGCCTTTGGTACGTGCCTTGTCGTTAATTTCTTGCAGGCGTGCGGCAATGACCTTGATGTCTGTGCTGTCTTCCACGCCCTTTACGACCAGTTTATTGATAGGATTACCTTCTTTGTCACGCTCCACACGCTTCTCAAAGCACGCCAAGTCTGCCTTGGCTTCCTTGATCTTGTCTGAATGGAAAGACACGGAGCTGTCAATCTCCGCCAACTTGCCCGTTGCGGCATCACGCTCACGGAGGAAATTCTTACGCTCTGATTCCAGCGTGGCAATCTTCTTGTCGAGTTTGGCTTTCTCTAACAAGTCCGTATTACCAGATAGCACGGCAACATACTCTGAAAAGTTCATACCGCTATCCTCGTCCATCGATCCCTCGTCAATGGTACGACTACCGAGCGTGTTGGTCTTCAACTGATTGATAAACAATTGCTTGTTATGTAGTAGGTTGAACTTATAACTGTCCAACGACCGCTCCACGGCATAGATAATCACATCGACCTTGTTGTCAGCAAATTCTTTGGCAACCATATTACCTTTACGAATTGCCCGACCATTTCGCTGCTCCAAATCTGAGGGTCGCCAGGGTGTATCAAGTTGATGCACCGCCACCGCACGCTGCTGGGCGTTGACACCCGTTCCAAGCATAGAAGTAGAACCGAAAATGATGCGGATGTCTCCACGATTCATCGCTTCTACCATCGCTTTTTTGGCTTTCTCGTTCTTGCACTCCTGAATAAAGCGTATCTCGTAAGACGGGATATGATAATCTTCTACCAATTTACGCTTCACCTCAGAATAGATATTGAAGTCCCCACCGGGCTTGTAAGTACCCAAGTCAGAAAACACAAATTGCGTACCTTTCTGTGCATCATACTTCTGATAGTAGTCATTGAGTAATTTCGCACAATGGCTTGCCTTGTTGTCGATATGGTCTGAGTACCCGTTTTCGTCTATCATGCGTAGATCCAAGCTCATCTTGCGGGCGTAATCAGTTGCAATCAGCATCTTTGCCTTTTCCTCACTCTCGCTCAACGGCGCACGCCCCAAAAGCGTGGCATCACCGTTTTTGGCAAACTCCATCAACTTGCCGATAAACTCCTCCTGTTCAGGTGTCGGCGGAATGTTATGGAGTATCTCGTTTTTTTCGGGACGATCGATGCCTATATCCTTTGCTGTGCGGAAATCGCAAATCTCCGCATAAAAGTAATAGAAGCGAATGTAATCGGCTGATTATAAAAGGAAAGCATAAATAAGAATAATAAAAGGTGAACGATTTGGAAACGAGCGAGTTTCTTTCTCCTTCTTTCTTTTGCAATGCCTCAAAGAACTCTTTATTCTTGTTTGCAAAGATATAAATTTTTCACAAGAAGGTATACGGATTTCAAGAAATTCATAGAAAACTTCACTGTATGAAATTGGAAAAATTATGAAAATCAGAGAAAAAAGATGCTGAAAAATTTGTTGTAAACCTCAAATCCGCAACTAAGCCCTTGAACGTCCTTATTGCGTTTACACGTCCTCTCATTACTGAATTTGCAGATAATTTGAATTTGAAGCCCCCACCTCTGCCTACAATATCCCCTTACCTCACAATGTGACTTGAGGCAATACACAATATCATTCCCATAAGTTGTATGCATTATCCAAAATTAGTCTGGAAAACATCTGCGTAAGCATTATTACAGGTATAGATATTCAGCACATACTGCCTTGATGTTCTGATCCACTAGGCTGGTACAGAGATAAACCTGAAGACAAACGCTTTTATGCGACTTGTTGCATCGAGTCCGAACTTCTTTACGTCAAGTCTTTGAATAATGACCTTGTAAAAGTTACGGATAAGTGCTGTAAGAAGAAGGAACACTGTGTTCTCTGCCATGAAGGATTTGGACAATCTGTCCCACCCGAAACCATTGTTCATATTATCGAAGATATGTTCCTTTCCTCCACGAAGGTTATAGAACTCGACAATTTCTCTTACGGAAGAATCATAGTCGTTAGTCAGAATACAACGGTATGTGTATTCTCCTTCTCAAAAATCCTGCACACCATCCATCCGTTTCTGTCTTTGAATCACAAGTCGATATGCCTTACCTTTCCACTTCTCAACAAGGATAGAGTTCAATTCAAACCCAATGCAATTGATTTCCTCAGTTTTCCAGCCTTTGAGAGCAAAGGTATCATTGTAGATCGAACTGCAGCGATTAGCAGGGATATAGAAGGACTTGCAGTGTTTTTCTATTTCCTCCACGATTTCCACGGAACATGATCCACAATCAGCACTGAAGCGATTGATAATGAGCCTATTCTGTTCAAATCTCTCAAAAAATCTCTTCAGCGTGTCCTTCTGATGGAAACGAACATTTGTGTTACCATCGCTATTCTCTATACCGACTATCAAATTGCCAATAACCGCCACGCCAGGGCGATAACCAAGGAACTTCTTGTACGTAGGCTTTGCATCATACTTCTCTGTCTCTATGAACTGGTGGTCGAAATCAACATCATATATCTCACCCTCTTTCAGTTGGCCAGATGCAAATATACAATTGAGCAATAAAGTATTGAGAGTGTCAGCCGTATTGAAATCGTAGGTCTTGCCCATATCTGATGTGTATGAAATGTTTTCTTGCGTCAGCTCCTTTATCGCTCTGAGGATAGTATCAGAGCTACAAGTGCGAAGTGTCGGATGAAGCGAGAGGAGGTTCATCAAATGAGTAGTGACATCCTGGGGTACATGAACCGCCACAGAAGTAAATACTCATGAGAGAACGGATGATTTCGCTGTACTGATAACCGAACGATCCACACCTTAGACCGAGGGTTGAGTCGATTACAGATGATAATGTGGAGTCAAATTGCTCCATGATTGAAAATAATCCCCCAAAAGGAGTGAGTCTCTCAGATTTAATTTATATCTTTGCCATGTCTATCGTCGGATTCTCTTGTTTTTTTTTGCAACACTAAGATAAGTGAAAATTCTGACATTACAAAATCTTGAGCAACTTTTTGTTGCTCAGATACTTATATAGTAATATGGATTTGAAATTCGAAATACTTAAATATTCACATAAGCAAACTTGCAACAATGCACAAGAAGGAAAAGGATTCTTTATGTTTCCTTACTACAACTATATCTATGATGCAATAATCAAAATCATAGATAATTATCCGTTTTTGCAGACAGATGACATTGTAGAGCAGCTTTCATACCAAGTCGTTTCTTATGCTTACAATACTTATTTGAAGTTTGTTTATCCATTTGAATTTAATTTGGCGAAAGAAAATAACTTTTTGAAAGGTAGCACAGAAGAAGAACAAAGTCTATTCTTTCGTGATACATTATCATCTAATGATGAATGGATAACATATTTCTTTGAAAAATACCCGAAGTTGCTTTCTATACTTGAGAGTTATTCTGTCAATATTATGCATCATATTGATAGGCTTCTTTCTGCTTTAAAAGTAGATATAGAAAGTTCTGCCATAAAAGATTTAAAGATTACAGAGATTAAACTTTTTGAAGGGGATTTGCATGAGGGCAATTGTGTCTCATCAGTTTTGTTTTTCAATGGTACGAAATTGTATTACAAGCCAAGAGGAGCTGCTAATGAAAAGTTCATTGCGGATACAATATCTGTACTTGATAAGATGGGATTATCTATACATTTGGGGATTCCTGCCTTCATAGATAGAAATAGCTATTCTTGGCACTTGCAAGTAAAGCCTTGTGATATGGAGAATTGTGATTCTATTAATGAGTACTATTATAATTTGGGAAAAATACAGGCTTTCTTATATCTGTTTGGTGCACAAGATATAATTCCTGATAATCTAATGGTTTTTGGTAATTGCCCATATATAATTGATTGTGAATCTGTTGTATCAAAGAAATTTAAACATTTAGATAGCACTAAAATCAGTGCGTATTTACAATCTTCTGTCCTTGAAACTGGTATCTTACCAGATTGGATGTTTAATGATGCAAATGAAAGGGCGCAAATCTCATCTGTTTTATTTGAATTTGATGCTTTTAATTATCATTTGCCGAAGAAAGAAGGAAAATGTTATACTATAACGACAGAAACTCTTCAAGATTTTGAAAAAGGTTTTGCAGACGCATGTGACTTTATGAGAGCACATAGACTTGAATTATCAAGATATTTCAACTCCTATGATTTCAATTCTATATGTTCAAGAGTCTTATTGCATCCAACAGTTATATATTCTTATCTTTTAACAGAGATGGTAACTCCCCCATATCTGCATGGAGACAAGGATATAAAGGAACTTATAGAACCTATTGTCAGGAAAGAATCTTATGGTGTGTTAAGCGTTCCTCTTATACATTCTATTGCAAATCAGATAGAAAAAGGGAATATACCCTACTATTTCATGTATTTAAACAAGAATTCTCTATATACTTTGCCAAATAGCATCGTTGTAGATGAATGGATTTCTGTTGCCCCAAAAGAAAACTCTGTTATAGTAGAAAAATTATCTACACTCTCCACAAAAGTGCAGGAAGAGCAATTGTGCATGATAGATGAGTCTGTAAATTTCTTTATAGATGTTGTAGGAACTACTAATATAAATAAAGTGCGCATTTTACCTGTTGGAAAAGATTCCTTAGATAGAAATGTTCTATGGCAAGCAATCGAGCGAATTGAGAAAGAAATTCGTAAACGAATGATACAAATTGATAATGAAATAGGATTTGTATGTAGAACAAGGAATGTCTATGATGGAAAATTCCAAGTCTGTTTGATGAACGACTCTTTATATGATGGACTTTTGGGAGTATGCTTGTTTTACCTTACCTTGTTCACATACAGTCATAACATACAACACAAAGAAATTGCGCATGGAATTTTTCAGCAACTGTGCGAACATAGGGATATTGTCCATATTGGCGTTGACAAAAGTGAGATTGCTATATCGCCTTTATCTGGTATTATGGGATTGTTGTACATTATGGAAGTATTTCCAGATTTATACAATGTTTCGGTGTATCAGTCTATAATCAAAGAAGTAAAAGAACTGATACCTATTACCACTCTATTTGATTATATGTCAGGATTAGCAGGTGTAATACTTTTTACAACACAATGCAAATTAATGAAAGAAACTGATAAGTTGACTATTTTGAAAACGAGTGGTGAAAGGCTGTTGCAACTTGCCAAGAATATAAAAGGTAAAACATATTGGACATATACTGATGGCAACAAGATTATTGGTAAAAATGATTTGAATTTAGGAGGATTTGCTCATGGCAGTTCTTCTATGGCAACAGCAATATTTTTGCTGTATAAACAATTTGGTGACATTCGATATTTAGAAGCATTTAAACACTCGTTACTTCATGATCGCTCTTTTTATTCTGATAAGATTCAAGGCTGGATCGATGGAAGAAACCCTTCATATGAAGAAGATAGCGGAAGTTGGTGTCATGGTGCAACAGGAATTGCATTGTCAAGACTTATCTTGGCGTCAGAAGGATTTTCCGATAAAACAATGGTAAAAGAACTAAAAATAGCTATCAACCAGATTGAAAAAAGAATTGGCTATAATCTTTCTGTTTGTCATGGCTCTATGGGAAATTTGGAAATACTGCACTTGTTATCTATGCAAAATGATACAAAAACTTTTAGATGGGTTAATTCGATAGCAACAGAGATAAGTAAAAGCCAAGATATTATTTGTGGAGATGACAACCGAAATAGTCAAGTAGGGTTGTTTTTGGGATTTGCAGGAATAGGATATCAACTTCTAAAATTTTATGATTGGAAAAATATTCCAAGTATATTGTGTCTTGAAATCGCTCACTCCACATTTTTAAATGAAAATAAAAGCGGATGCCGAAAAGCTCATAGAGTAGGCTAACTTAAATTATTTCAATTTATGAAAAAAATTAATCAGTTGAAATCTGTTCTGACAGACGAATTCTCTGTTCTGAACAAGGAGTCATTAATGCTTGTTCTTGGAGGTCAAGCTCACACTGTAGCAGCACAAGGTTCTTGTGGTTCTTCAAGAAGTAGCCGAAGCTGTGACCATACAGCTGTGTGCAATTGCATGTGTCCTATTATTGTTAAACGACCAAAACCGGGCCTACCAAGCACCAACCTTTAATGGAATTGTAGCTTGTAAGGTTCTCTGAAGAGTTCAAATGGATGGGGCTGCCAAATACTATATTTCGGCATACCCCATCCTTGGTGTACGCTCGGCATGAGCATTTTCTAACGGGTGGAAGTCCCGAGTAAGCCCTAATAGCGGGAATTACATAGCCAAGAGCAAGGGTGTTCATCGTGAGGTGAAATCTGGAGGAAGCTGTCGGCAAACATCTGACCTAACGAACAGAAACTTCATACAAGGCATATAACCATGGGCAAGGTTGCACTACAAACCAAAGCCCGATAGCTATTCGGAATGGTTGGTGTAAATGAAGTAGGTATAAGATGGAAAGATAATGTTCTTATCCGAGGAGGTCTCA